>JANQSB010000053.1 GCA_028284295.1 Myxococcota bacterium
GGCGGCGGCCCTCCGGCCTTCGACGGTCCGCTGCTCGGCCCCGCTGCCGCACGGTGGCGCGCTGCGCTTCGAGAAGGAGGAGTGAGAGACATGGAGGTAAAGACTGGGCTGGCGCCCGACTTCGCGCGGTTCGACCCGGACCTGAGTCCGCCTCGGCGGTTCGGCCGTGCGGTCGCGCCGCCGCGGCCGCCGAGGACCGTGACGGTCCGGGTGCGGCTCGATCTGATAGCGATGTGCGTCGGCCTGGCGCTGCTCGCGCTGTCGCTGCTCGCCCCCGCGACCTTCGCGGCCCTGGTGCCGTGGTCGCCCGCCTCCCCGGCGTCCGACCTCTGGCAGGTCTCCGTGGTGGCGGTGGGCGCGGCCGGCTGGCCGGTCCTGCTCGTGCTCGCGCTCGCGTGGGCCCTGCTGAGGCTCCTCCGGTGAGGTGGCTCGGCTGGTCGGGCCTCGCCCGGCTGAGGGGTCGGAGGGACGAGCTCGCCCTCTACGTCTTCGGAGGCGCGGTGTTCGCGCTCGCCGCGGCGGCGTTGGTCATAGACGGCCCGTCGTCCCGCGTGCCCTCCCAGCTGCGACACATGACGGACGGGGAGGCCCGCGAGGCCTGCCTCCTCCCCGAGCTGCGGCGGGCATACGTCAGCGCCTACTGCGTGGGGGTGCGCCGTGGCGGCTGACCCCCGCGAAGCGGCGGTCGTGCGCCTGAGGAGGCTCGCGCGCCTCGAGGTGACGGAGCTGAGCACCGCCGACGGCGCGCGCTACCGGACCGGGGACCCGACCATGCTCCGCTCCGCCAGGCACGCGACCGAGGAGGTCGGGCGCCTCCTGGCCGGGGCGCAGGGCCCGGGCGGCGTCGCCCGGTGCCTCGAGGCGGAGGTCTGCCTCGCCGTGCTGGAGCACGTGCTGCCGCCGGTGCACCCCTTAAACCTGAGCCACGAGGACTTCTGGGACCCGAGGCGGCTGAGGGCCGGCGACCTGCCCCCGCCCCGCGTGCTCGGCGTCCCGCCCTCGTCCCCGCTGCCCGGCACGCTGTGGGACGACACGGTCGGCGGCGGCAGGTGGGGCTGGGACCCGGTCGCCGGGGGCTGGCTCCCGGTGAAGAGGGCGGGCGCGTGACCCCGGAGCAGCGGAAGCTCGCCCGGCTGCGGTCCTTCTTGGAGGACCTCGCCGACACGAAGTGGGACCCGATGGCCGCGGGCGACGCGAGAGACCTGCTGGCATGGGTGGACGCCGCGGACCATGCGGAGCTCGACCGGCTGGAGAAGGTGGAGCTCAACTTCGAGGCGGGCTTTTAGGCTCACAAAGATTAGGAGGACGTGACGTGGTGCCTGTCAGGGTGTACTCGGAGGTCGACCCGCTGTCGATGACGCGGCCGGACCCGGGGCTCGTCGCCGCCTGGCGCGCGGTCCGGGAGGCGATGGACGCCATGGCCCGGAGGAGGGCCGCCCTCGTCGCCGCCTGTCCCCACGCGTCGGTCGTGCTGTACGACCCCGAGCGGTGGATGGTCGAGAGGCCGAGGGACGTCCCACTGCCGAGGAAGGTCTGCCTCCGCTGCGGCTACGCCACGAGGGCCAGGTTCGACGAGGCGACGAGCCGGTTCGAGTGGCCCGACGGCGCGCTGGACAACGCCAGGATCGAGGGCGTCGTGGCCAGGCTGCGCGACCTCGACCACTTCAGAATGCCGGAGGTGCTGCGCGGCGGCGCGCTCGACGCCTGGGCCGAGGCGCAGCCGGCGTGGAACACCGTGTGGCACGACACGTCCGAGGGGAGGAACAAGGAGTGGGACGTAGTGCTGCAGCGCTGGGTGCCGCTGGGCCAGGCGACGCGGGTGCACGCGTGGGGAGGCCCTCAGAGGCCCAAAGACTCTAAAGACTAGGAGGTAGGTAGATGGCAACCGTGCTCACCGACCACGGCCGCGCCCTGGCCGTCGAAGACGGCAGGAGACGCGTGGCCTTCGCCCGCCGCATCAGGAGTGGCGGCTGGCTCATGAAGGGCTACGCTCTCTGCTGGGTCGGCAAGCCCCGGCGCGCCGGCGGGCTGCCGGACGACCCGCGTCTGTGGCACGTCGCCTCCAAGGCTCGGGCACGCGCGCTGCTCAAAGACTTGGCGTCCAAAGACTAGGCCGCCTCGCGGCCGACCCCCGCCACGGTGGCCTCGTCCCAGTTTACGGGGCCGCCGAGCAGCTCCTCCATCCTGTCCCGGCACTCGCCGAGCGAAGGCAGCGCGTAGGCCCAGGCCCGGCCGTCGCCGTGCGTCCGCACCGCCCCGTCTATGTCGTGGGGCACGGTGACCTTGGTCTTGCCCAGGGACGGCACCAGCGCCTCGATCTCCGACGCGAACGTCATGTCGACCGACCTCGACATGCCGCCCGAGTGGCGCACGCCGTTCCTGCGGCAGTGCTCCTCGAACGACTCGCGCACCTGCTGCCTCAGCAGCCGGACGGGGTCCAGCGCCCAGTCCTCGCCCCAGCCGGGGCCGGAGACGGGGTCGCACGGCGGCTCGCCCTCGGTCAGGCAGTTGAACCACCACTGCGCCACGGGCTTCATGTTCCTGACCTTCTGCTCCCTGGACGCGGCCGTGACCGGGATCGACGACCTCGGCGCCCATCCCTCTATGTCCCGCTCGAGCAGGTCCCACAGCAGCGCCGACAGGCCGCCGTCGCGCAGCTGGCGGTGGAGCGCCTCGAACCGGGACGTGCGCCCCTGCCAGGACCGGTTGGCCCGCTGCAGCAGGAAGCGCCTTTCGCCGTCCAGCCCCATGGGCACGAACCAGTCCTCGTTCGAGGCCATGACCACGTGCAGCCGGTTCCTGTCGGCCTGCACGTCGCGCCCCTTACCCTCGAACGCGAGGGTCGGCTCGGTGATGAGGCCCTTGAGCCTGCTCTCGCCGTCCTTGTCGTAGGGCTTGATCGCCTCGTCGGCGAAGAGGAGTATCTTGTCGCGCAGGTGGTCGTTGAAGCGCCCGACGAGGTGCTCGGACGACGTGATCTGCATCCCGTGCCTGCCGCAGAGGCCGGCGAGCGCCCGCCCCCACGTGCCCTTACCCACGCCCTTCTGGCCCTGGAAGCAGATCGCGACCTCCGCGGGGTGGCCAGGCCTCTGCGCCATGTACGCGGCCCAGTTCATCACGTAGTCCACCACCCTCGAGTCGCCGTCGCAGAGGACGTCCTCGAGGAGCTCCTGCAGCCTCGACCACCCGCCCGGCCTGCGCCTCGGCTCGACCGCCCAGCCGGTCCACAGGTTGAGGAACCGCGGGTGCTCGCGCTCGGGGTCGAAGACCACGCCCTCCGCCGACCGGCGGCCGGGCCACTCTATCCACGCGTCGGCCTTCGGGACCGTCTTGTCGCCCCTCTCGACCCTCTCGTTGGCGAGGTACTTGCCGAAGTCGTAGGGCTTGGCCCTGACCCAGTGCTCGAGCGGCGGGTCCTGGGAGGGGTCGACCTGCCGCCAGTATATCCTGAACTGCCCGCCCTCCATGACGGCCCAGTACCTGTCGTTCATCCTCTCCATCGGGCCCTTGCGCTCGTGCTCGGGCACGTCCGCCTGGCTCTCGCCCGGGCCGACCTCCTCGAAGTCGTCCTCGGCCCTGGCCCGCGGCACCGCGTCGGCCGCGCCCGCGTCCCGCAGCAGCTTGTGGAGCGTGCGGTGGGTCACCCTCGCGCCCTCGGTGTCGGCGTGGAGGCTGTCCCACCGCCTGCCTATGATCGCGGCGTCGTCGGCGTACTCGGGGTCGCGCGTGGACCACTCGACGAACTCCGCCCGGCCGTCGCCGGCCGTGGCGTGGTGGCAGGCCTGCATGAGGGTGAGCCACCCGTCGTGGTCGCGGAAGTCCTCGGGGTCGAGGCGGTCCAGCATCTCGGCCAGCTCGGCCTGGCTGTGCTCGCCCCCGCCCGTGGCGGCGGCCGTGCGCGGGCGCCTGGCCAGGTCGACGAGGAGCCGCGGCGCCTCCGGGGCGTCGGACAGCCCGGGCGACAGCGCGTCCCACTCGTACGCCCTGCCCGTGTCGGGGTGGACGGAGCCGGCCGCGACGACCTGCCTCCCCAGCGTCTTGAACTCGACGCCCCTGTAGTCCGAGAGGGAGTCGCGCACCGACACGTCCGCCGGCTTGCGCATGTAGACGTGCAGGCCGCCGGACCCGGTCTCCACCGTGGGGTAGTCGTCGGGGTCGAGGCCCACGTCGGCGCACATCCGGGCCCACGGGTCGTCGCCGTCCGCGAAGGCGCGCGGGTCGACGTCGACCACCAGGTCGGCCGCCCCGAGCCTCACCCCGACGTTCGCCCCGCCCCCCATGTGTGCGCGGGCGTCGAACCTGGAGTAGTCGGCGGTGGTCCAGCCGGGGTCGGAGGGGCTCTTGCCCCTCCTCCTCCCCTTGCCGTCCACGTGGTCCGGTCTGTGGAGCGGGATCAGGTCCGCTCCCGCCTCCAGGTAGGGGGCGAGCTGGGCTTCGTCCATGCGTGGTGTCCTCGGTGCGTACGGTCCGTACAGCCTTGCGCGTCGCGGCGCCGGGCCGCAGCCGGCGATCGGCCCGGGCGCCGCCTTCGACGGTCCCCGCGGACGGCGGGACGCGGCACCCTTTGCCCTCAACTCTACGAGATCAGGAGAGAGCACAGATGGTACGCATCCACGTAGACTTCGACCCCACCGACGAGGCGGAGGTCGCCGAGGCCGCCAGACTGATGGGCCTGTTCGGCCCCGCCCCCAAGGCGAAGGCGGCCGACAAGCCGAAGCCCGCCAAGCCGGCAGCCAAGGCGAAGGAGCCGGAGCCGGAGCCCGAGGAGAAGGAGGTCACCCGCGAGGACGTGCGCGCGGCCCTTAAGAAGTACATGGGCCAGTACTCCAAGGAGGCGGCCATCAAGATACTCCAGGACCACGGCGCGGCGAGCGTCGGCAAGCTGGACGAGGACAGGTTCGGCGACGTCATGGAGGCCTGCGAGAGCCCGCCGGCCGAGGAGGAGGGGGATGCGCTCGACGACTGAGCTCAGGGCGCTGCTGCGCGACCTCGACGACTACGTGAGGTCGCGCGGGCCGCTCGACACCATAGACATGGATAAGGGTGATCCGAAGCGGGGCGTGTACGTCAACCTGTCCGTTGGCGGCCACTCCGTGGACCTGACGGAGGACGAGCTCGACGCCATGGTGGGGGCCTTCAGGTCGGCCAGGGCCGGGAGGCTCGGCCGGCTGAGGGCGGACCTGGTGGAGAGGGGGATCGATGACCCGGACGGATAGGGAACAGTGGCTGCGCCCGGACGACCCCACGGCGTGCGAGGCGCACCTCACAGAGGAGGCGGGCGAGCTCGTCGCTGCCCTCGGCAAGACGGCAAGGTGGGGACCGAAAGGCACAGACCCCACCCTGCCCGAGGCGGCGCGCGAGACCAACGCGGACTGGGTGCTGCGCGAGCTGGAGGACGTGCTCGACGCGGCGGCGAGGTGGCTCCCGCACGCCGACCCCATAATCAGGGACCGGGAGCGCCTCGCCAGGCTTAAGAGGAGGATTGGAGATGGGCGGGACCAGGGTGAGGGACCCGATGGAGGCGAGAGTCGCGGCGGCCCTGACTGAGGCCGGCGTCGAGTACGTGACGGAGGAGGACCCGCGGGCCAAGGGGCTCGACTTCTACCTCCCGACGCGCGACCTGCACATCGAGGTGAAGAGGTTCCACAGCGCACGGGTCGCGGAGCAGGTCGCGCGCGCCACCAACGTGATCGTGCTCCAGGGCCTCGCGGCCGTGGACCTGTTCTGCTACATGGTCCGGGCGTCTGCCCGGGCCAAGAGGCTCGACGACTACAACCCGGCGTTCCTCAACAGGGGGCCGGGGTCTTGAGCGTGGCCTCCGTCCTCGACGACATGCTCGACGAGCTCAGGGCCAAGCGCCAGGAGATCGGCGCGCGGATCGAGGTGCTCGAGGAGGCGCGCGAGCGCCTGCGCACCAACAGGGAGAGGCGCTCGCGCGCCCCGAGGACCAGGGGCGTGAAGCAGATCGTCCTCGACGTGATGATGGAGGCCGGGGCCGACGGCGTCGACACGGGCTCGGTGCTGGAGAGGGCCGAGTTCAAGGGCGTCGAGCTCCGGCGCTCGACCGTCTCGAGCCTGCTGAGCAGGCTCGTCAGGGATAAGGTGGCCGAGTACAACGGACAGAAGTATTGCCTCAGGGAGGGCGGGCTCCGGTAGATGTACGAGCTGACCATACTCATGTTCTCGTACGGCGTGCCCATAGGGCAGGTCACGGCCGAGACGCTCTTCGAGACCAAGGCGGAGTGCCTTGCCGTGGCGGACGTGCTGGTCAGCGCCGCCGTGCGGGCATCCCTCGTATTCGGTCGCCAGCTCACGGCGCTGACCAGCTGCTCGCTCGCGGGGGTCCCGCTGTGAAGCGGAGGCTGGACGAGTGCAGGGCGTGCAAGCTCTGCGCCGTCGTCCTGGTGATGTACGTGGCGCTCGTACCCGCGCTCCTGGCGCTTGCGCTGGACCTCCCGCTGCTCGACCTGAGGACGGGCCTCAGCGTGCTGGCCGGCGCCGCCGTGTCCACGGGGGCGTGCATCCTCATAGGCTCGGTGTGGAAAGAGTCCAAAGACTAGGAGACCAAAGACTTGGCGAAGCACTCCAGGCTCAGCGCGAGCCGCACCTCACAGTGGGTCAACTGCCCGGGCTCGCTCGCGATCGAGGAGGCATTCGGGTCGAGCGACGGCGGGTCGGGACAGGCCGCCATGCTCGGGACCGCGGCGCACGGCCTCGTGGAGCGGTGCCTGGGCGAGGGGTCGCTGCCCGAGGACTACCGCGGCAGGCTCATAGAGATCGTCGACCCCGACGGTGAGGGTGAGGGGGTGTCCATCCTCAGGAGGGGCGCCAAGTGGCCGGCCGACCCGCAGAGGGTGGTGTTCGAGGTCGACGGCGACATGATCCAGGCCACCGAGCGGATGGTGTTCTACGTCCACAGGCGGTGCGTGGAGCTCGAGCTCATGGAGGTCGGGGAGCCGGCGCGCATGGCCAAAGACCTGGCCGGGCTGGTCGAGAAGGGCATCGTGCGGCTCGAGACCAGGGTCAATCCGCTGCCAGACCGGGACGACACCGGGGGCACGGCCGACGTGACCATCGACGCCTGGCCCGTGACGCTGGAGATCGTCGACTACAAGAACGGGTCCGGCGTCTTCGTGCCCATCGAGGGCAACATGCAGGTGAGGTCGTACCTTCTCGGCAACATGCACCTGTCCGGAGTCGACGACTACGAGACCGTGCGCTACACCATCTGTCAGCCCAGGCACCGGGAGGCCCCCGAGGACGGGGTGATGTTCGAGGAGGTCGAGCCGGACGAGCTGTTCGGCTGGGGCAGGGACGTGCTCGCGCCCGGCGCGGCGCGGGTCGACGAGGCCCGGGCGGCCGTACACGACGGGGCCACGCAGGGCGACCCCCAGGACGTGGTCATGGAGAGGCTCTTCGAGATGGACCTCGTCTCGGTCGGCGAGAACGGGTCGCACTGCACCTTCTGCTCGCTGAGGGCCGGCTGCCCGGCCGCGGCGAGGAAGGTGCAGGACCTGGCCGCTGTGGAGTTCGAGGAGGTGGAGCCGTCTAAGATAGAGGACACCCCCATGGGGCCGAACAGGCTGGCCGTGCTCCTGCCGTGGATGCCGTTCGTCGACGCCTGGGTCAAGGACGTCAAGGGCGACGCCGAGCGGCTCATGCTCTCGGGCAAGAGGGTGGACGGCTACAAGCTGGTGCGCGGCAAGTCCACGAGGCACTGGGTCGAGCAGCGGGAGGACGAGGAGGGCGAGGTCGCCGAGCTCACCGAGGAGGACATCGTCAGGGAGCTCGAGGAGGATTTCGGCCTGTCCAGGGATGACCTGTATACGGACCCGACCCCGCAGCTCAAGTCGGGCCCGCAGGTGGAGAAGCTGCTCAGGTCTGACCAGCGCAAGAGGTTCAACGAGCGGCTGCTGTTCAAGCCCGAGGGCAAGCTCACGGTGGCGCCGGAGTCGGACAGCAAGCCCGCGGTCGAGGTCGACCCGGCGGACGAGTTCAAGGAGGACTGACGCATGCAGAGCGTCGTGCTGACCATGACCCCGCACGAGGCGGAGGGACTGAGGAGACTGCTGGAGCAGTTCAGGTCGGAGGTAGCGCAGGCCTACGAGCAGGCGGCGCAGGCGGCGGACCAGCCCATGTCCGGCGAGCTGCACGTCAGGGTGGCGGAGCACATCCAGAGGGACCTCAAGCTGATAGACGGGCTGGTCCGTCAGTTGCCCGGGCAGCAGCCTCAGGGGGCTACGGTCAACTGATCCGCGCGTCAGCATGGTCTCACGCGATCACAACGGAGACGTAGACA
>JANQSB010000093.1 GCA_028284295.1 Myxococcota bacterium
CCCTGCTCGCCAAGCGCGGGCTGGCCGGCGTGACCACCCACGACATCGCCCGCGAGGCCGGCGTCGCGGCGGGCACCTTCTACCTGCACTTCTCGGACAAGGGCGCCCTCTTCCACGAGATCGCCATCGACGCCGAGGAGCGACTGCGTCAGCACCTCGAGGAGGCAGCCGGTACCGCACCCGACCTCCGCGCCGGCGTGCGTCCCCAGGTGGAGGCACTCGTCGCCTTCGCGGCAGAGAACCGCGACCTGATGCGCGTGCTCTTCAGCGCGGACTCGGGGCCCGAAGGCCTGCAGGTACTCGACTCGTTCTGTCGCTCGATCGCCGAGGCGCGGCAGCTCTCGGTGGAGGCCGGCGACATGCCCGCCGAGCTCGAGCCGGCGGTGGTCTCCCAGGCCCTCGTCGGCATGTTCGTCCGGGTCCTCCTGTGGTGGATCCAGGAGGCCGAGCCGGTCCCCCGCGACGCCCTGATCGAAACGCTCACCCGGATCCAGCTGTCCGGAACCCATCCCGCCTGAGAGCGGACCACGACACGACGCGCCCCGACGGGCCAAGAGAGACCCAGCAGGAGAAGCAGCATGGATCGCGACATCACCCACGACTCGATCTACAACACCGTCGACCGGGACGACTTCGACGCCCTGATCGAGGTCGAACGCTACGCCGACCGCAGCGACGCCTTCGACAGCATCATCTCGGCGACGGTGGATCACTTCTGGGACCCGGGCGACCCGCGCTACATCGACTTCCAGCAGCCCTTCGACATGAAGGAGCAGACGATCATGCCGCGGGAGTTCGCGCCGGAGCTCCACTCGGCCGTGGCCGACAAGCTGACCGAGGAGCAGCAGATCCGCCTGGCGAACCAGAACACGCGCTTCATCATGTCCAGCATCCTGCACGGCGAGCAGGGCGCGATGTCGCTGTCCGCGAGCCTGTGCCAGATCATGCGCGATCCGGGCGCCCAGGAGTACGCGGCCAACCAGACCCGCGAAGAGGCGCGCCACGTGAACGCCTACTCGCGCTACATCGAGTCGCGCTGGGGCACCCCCATCCAGGTCGGATCCACCCTGCGCGGGCTGATGAACGAGATCGTCAAGTCCCCGCACGTCTACAAGAAGCTGGTCGGGATGCAGATGCTGATCGAGGGCCTCGCAATGGGCGCCTTCGCCACCATCTTCCGCGAGACCCACGACCCTTTGCTCCGCCGCACCACCCAGCTGGTGATGAGCGACGAGGCCTTCCATCACAAGTTCGGGAAGATCTGGGCGGACAAGACGGTTCCGAAGCTGACCGAGGAGGAGCACGTCCAGGTCGAGGACTGGGCGGCCCGCTGCTTCACCCACCTGCTCGAGAACCTCATCAACTCCGAACAGAAGCAGGAGATCTACAAGGAGTTCGATCTCGAGTGGGAGTGGGTGCGCGCCGCGGTCATGGAGGCCTTCAGCGACGCCGACCGCCGGGAGGACATGCAGCAGAGCACGAACATCTTCCGCGTGCTCATCAAGACCCTGCTGAAGGCGGGAATCATCACGGACCGGACCAAGCCCGTGTACGCCAACTGGGTGGACATGGACGAGCTGCGCAAGGAGGACGACGAGGTGGTCGGCAGCGACCTCGCCGAGGCCACCGTCGACGAGCTGCGGGAGATCAACAAGGGCCGCCAGAAGATGGTCCGCATGCTCACCAGCGCCTGAGCCGGCCGTGCCCTCGCTGATCGAACTCGCGGAGCGCGGTCCGCACCCGGTCGGCGTCACCACGCTCCGCCTGGCCGACCCGAGCGATCCCGAACGGCAGCTGGAGACCGACGTCTGGTATCCCGCCGAGCCCGACGGTGCGGCGGGCTGCGCGCCTGCGGATCACCCCATCGGCGGCACCCACGAGGCGCGGAACGACGCGCCCCCGGCGCGACTCGACGCGCCCTGCCCGCTGGTCGCCTTCTCGCACGGCAACTCCGGCTTCCGGCGTCAGTCGACCTTCCTCACCACCCACCTGGCGAGCTGGGGCCTGGTGGTGACCGCTCCGGACCACACCGGCAACACCTTCTTCGAGATGCTGCAGATCCAGGACGAGGACGAGCGGATCCGCGTCCACAAGGAGGCGCGCGAAAACCGCCCGCGCGACCTCGAGACCGCCATCGACGCGGCGCTCGCGGGGGGCACCTGGCCCGCCGTCGACCCGAAGCGCATCGGCGCGCTCGGGCACTCCTATGGCGGCTGGACGGCGCTCAAGATGCCGGGGCGAAGGCCCGGGCTGCGAGCCGTCTGCGGTCTTGCACCGGCCAGCGAGCCCTTCGTCGGCCGACGCGCGTTCGCCGAAGGCGAGCTGCCCCTGAACTGCGAGAGCCTGCTCCTCCCGGCCCTCGACGACGTTCTCGTGGACCTCGAGACCAGCGTCCGCCCGCTCTTCGAGCGGATCGGGAGCGCGTCCCTCGTGGGTCTGCGGGACGCCGACCATTTCCACTTCTGCGACCGCCTCGAGCTGCTCCACGGCCTGCACGAGAAGAACAGTCCGCGTCCGAAGCAGACCCGCCCGACCCGGCCCTACGCGGAGCTGCTCGACGAGGCACGCAGTCACCGCGCGATCCGGGCCGTGGTCACCGGCTTCTTCCAGACGACGCTCGCCGCCGAGCCGGTCCTGCTCTCGGGAGAGAACCTGGCCGTGCTCGGCCCCGAGCTCGCCCACCTGGGCTCGAGTCTCACGTGAGCGCGGGGAGCGACATGACCGGGCGACGTTGCGTCATCACCGGCGCGACCTCGGGGATCGGCGAAGCGACGGCCCGGGCCCTGGCGCGCGCCGGGGCCGAGCTCACCCTGGTCTGCCGGAGTCCGGAGCGCGCCGAGGCCACGATCGCCCGCATCCAGGACGAGGCTCCCGATGCACGGGTCGACCGGATCATCGCCGACCTGTCCGCCCAGGCGGAGATCCGGCAAGCGGCCGCCGAGCTCCTCGCCGACCCCCGGCCCATCCACGTCCTCGTCAACAACGCCGGGGTCGTCAACATCCGCTACAGCACGACGGTCGACGCCATCGAGACGACCTTCGCGGTGAACCACCTGGCCTACTTCCTGCTCACGCGGCTCCTGCTCGAGCGCATCCAGCAATCGCCCGACGCCCGCATCGTGAACGTCGCTTCCGACGCCCACCGCTTCAGCCGCATGGACTTCGACAACCTCGGCCACGAGTCGGACTTCGGGTGGATCAAGGTCTACGGGCAGTCGAAGCTGGCCAACATCCTGTTCACCCGCGAACTCGCCCGCCGGCTCGGAGACGGCGTGACCGTGAACGCCCTGCATCCCGGCGGCGTGCGGACGAACTTCGGCGCCAACAATGCGCCCCGGCTGCAGCGCGTCCTGATGACCCTCGGACGCCCCTTCCTGCGCTCTCCCGAGGGCGGCGCGGACACCGCGATCTGGCTGGCCAGCGCGCCCGAGGTCGCGGGCACCACGGGCGAGTACTTCGCGAGCCGCAAGCGGCGTTCGGGCACCCGCGCCTCGCGCGACATGGAGGCGGCCCGGCGTCTGTGGGAGGTGAGCGAGCGGATGACCGGCCTCGACTAGCGCTCCCGCGCCTTCGGGAAGGTCTGCAGCGGTGCAGACCCGGCAGCCGCGAACCCAGGTGTCCGCTACCGCTCGATGGCGCGCAGCGGGTGCGGGTGGCCGAAGAGCCAGCCCTGCCCGTAGTCGATGCCCAGTTCCTCGAGCATCGCCAGCTCTTCCAGGGTGTCGAGACCCTCGCCGATGATCTTGGCACCCGTCTTGTCGGCCACCGAGCGCAGGGCGCGGAGCAGGTCCTGGCGAACGGCGTCCTCGTCGACTCCGCTCACGAAGGCGCGATCCACCTTGATGTACTCGGGAGAGATCTCGAGCAACGCCTCGAGGCCCGCGTAGCCCGAGCCCGTGTCGTCCAGCGCGAACGAGAAGCCCAGCTTGCGGTAGTAGTCGCGCATCTCGCGGAAGGCCTCGAAGTCGCGGATCGACTGCTGCTCGCTCACCTCGAACACCACGTCCTGAGGACTCAGCCGGCACTTCTCGAGGGTCCGGATCAGCCGCCCGGAGCGGAAGTCGGGATCGTGGATCGCGCTCGGCAACACGTTCAGGAAGAGCTTGCTGCCGGCCGGGAAGTCGATGGCTCCGGCCAGCCCCGCGGCACGACACAGGCAGTCGAGCTCGAAGACCAGACCCTGGCGCTCCGCTTCCTGGAACATGGCGATCGGCGCCTGGAACTCGGTGCCCTCGGGCCCCCGTGCCAGGGCCTCGTAGGCGTGGACGACGTTCGTATCCACCTCGACGATGGGCTCGTAGACGGAGTAGACCCTTCGGTCCAGGATCAGCTCGTGGAAGCGGCGCCGCCGCTTGCGCGCGCTGACCCGACCGTTCAGCCGCGCGTCGTCCCGGGCCTCCTCGAGCACCGCGCGGATCTGGCTTCCGGCGCCGAGCTTCGGGTTGCGCAGCACCACCGCGTAGCCCATGTCCACCGGCGGTGCCTTCTTGACGTGCGGATAGAAGAGCTTGTCGGCCTCGCGCTCGAGCTTGCGACTCAGCACCTGCTCGAAGCCGGGGATCTCCTGGCGGTAGAAGCGCGCGTCCCGGTGCTCGCGAAAGAGCACCACGGCCATCTCGCTTCGCCCCGCCTCGCCCGAGAGGATGAGATCGCAGTCGGCCAGACGCTCGGCGGCCACCGAGCGCAGCAGGTTCGCGAAGTTCACCTCGCACTCGAGGCGGGCGGCGTGACCGCCCGCGCGCTCGACCTGGTCGAGCAGCGGCAGGTCGAAGACCATCACCGCGATCAACGTGCCGGGCGCGAAGCGGTCCTGGATCGTCCGCAGCATCGTCCCGAGATCGTCGACCTCGGGGCGTTGCGCGAACGCCGAGCCCGCCGGGCCCTCGGCGGCGTTTGTCCCGACACCCCCCATCGTCCCGGAACATCGGCGAGACGCGGGGCGGCGTTGAGTTCCCCGGAGGGCCGATCGACGGTAAGCTGGGCGGGCCGCAGCGCCGGCAATCGACCCCCAGCAGCGAGGAGCCCCCGTGTCCGACCGTGTCCGAATCGACCTGCGCGAAGGCGTCGCCGACGTCCGACTGAGCCGCCCCGAGAAGATGAACGCCCTGGACGACGGGATGTTCCGGGGCATCATCGAGGCCGGCGAGAGCCTGGCCCGCGACCCCTCGGTGCGGGCCGTCGTGCTGTCCGGCGAGGGCCGCGCGTTCTGCGCCGGCCTCGACTTCTCGAGCTTCTCCGCCATGGCGGGCGACGGATCCGCGGCGGCCGACGAGGGCTCCGGTGGACCGCCGGAAGACGAGGCCCGCTCCGCGCGAGGCCTGCTGTCGCGGACCGACTCCGTCGGAAACCGCGCGCAGCACACCTGCTGGGTCTGGCAGGAGATCCCCGCGCCGGTCATCGCCGCGGTCCACGGCGTCGCCTACGGGGGCGGCCTCCAGCTCGCCCTGGGTGCGGACATCCGCATCGTGGCCCCGGATGCGCGCCTCTCCGTGCGGGAAGTCCACTGGGGCCTCATCCCCGACATGGCGGGCAGCCAGACCCTCCGCAACCTGGTGCGGCTCGACGTCGCCAAGGAGCTGACCTTCACGGGAAGGGTCGTGTCGGGCAGCGAGGCCGCGGAGCTCGGGCTCGCGACCCAGCTCAGCGACTCGCCCCTCGAGGCGGCCCTGGAGCTGGCACGCGAGATCGCGGGACGGTCCCCGCACGCGGTCCGCGCCGCCAAGCAGCTCTTCAACCAGACGCGGAACCTCGAGGTCGAATCCGGCTTCGCGTTGGAGGAGCGGCTCCAGACCGGCCTGATCGGCCGACCCAACCAGGTCGAGGCGATCCGCGCCAACCTGGAGAAGCGGACGCCGGAGTTCAGCGACCCGGAGTAGCCGGCTCCGGCTTGCCGGGTCGCGCGTTCGGGACGAAGAGCGCCTGGCCCTCCACCCGGAAGGCACCGATCGCGTCCTGTCCCTCGGGCGAGAGCACCCAGTCCACGAAGGCCTGGCCGGCCTCCGCCTGGACGTGGGGGTGCTTCTCGGGGTTCACCAGCACGACCCCGTACTGATTGAAGAGCATGGGATCGCCTTCCACGAGCAGCTCGAGATCGCCGCGGTTCTTGAACGAGATCCAGGTACCGCGGTCGACGAACATGTAGGCGCCCATTCCCGAGGCGACGTTGAGGGTGGCCCCCTGCCCCTGCCCCGTCTCGCGGTACCAGCTTCCCGAAGCCGGCTTCGGATTCACACCGGCCGCCTTCCAGAGCCGAAGCTCCGCCTTGTGGGTTCCCGAGTCGTCGCCCCGGGACACGAAGGGCGAACGCGTCGCGGCGATGGTCCGCAGCGCTTCCTCCACGCTGGAGAGGCCACGAATGCGCGCGGGGTCCGACGCGGGGCCGACGACCACGTAGTCGTTGTACATGACGTCGTAGCGCTCGACGCCGAATCCGTCGGACACGAAGCGTTCCTCGGATGCGCGGTCGTGCACGAACAGGACGTCGGCGTCCCCACGGCGCGCGAGCCGGATCGCCTGACCGGTCCCGACGGCGACCACCCGGGCCCCGAACCCGGTCCGCGCCGTGAAGCGGGGCAGGATCGCGTCGAGCAGGCCGCTGTTCTCCGTGGAGGTCGTGGACGCGATGGTGATGGCGACCGGGTCGTCCCCGGCCACGGCCGTCGGGAGCAGGCCGAGCGACGTCACGAGAATGGCGAGGCGGATCAATCCCAAACGAGCTCTCCCTGGATGAAGGCACGCGCGGCATCACTCTGCGGGCGCTGGAAGAACCGGCTGGCGGGTCCGCGCTCGACCAGAACGCCCCGGTGGACGAACAGGATCTCTCCAGCGACGCGCCGCGCCTGGCCGAGATCGTGGGTCGTCATCACGATCTTCGTCCCGGCGCTCGCGATCGCTCCGATCAAGCTCTCGATGGCCGCGGTCGCGGCCGGGTCGAGGGCCGCCGTCGGCTCGTCGAGGAAGAGCAGCTCGGGCTCCAGCGCCCAGGCGCGCGCCAGGGCCAGCCGCTGCTTTTCGCCCGCCGACAGGACGCGTGCGGAACGCTCGGCCAGGGTCTTGAGTCCGGTCCGAGCGAGGGCCTTCGCGACCCGCGCCGGGCGCTCGGCACGCCCCACCCCCGCGAGCGCCAGCGCGTAGGAGACATTGGCGGCCGCAGAGCGCCGCAGCAGCACCGGTCGCTCGAACACCATCGCCTGGCGGCGACGGGCCGCGGGGTCCCGCGGGCTGGCCCCGCCCACGGTGCGAACCGTGCCGCGGGTCGGGTCGAGGAGCCCGTGGGCGATGCGCAGGAGCAGGCTCTTGCCCGCGCCATTCGGACCGAGAACGACCGTCGGTGCACCCGCCTCGAAGTCGGTCGACACGTCCCGCAACAGCTGCTGGTCCCCCGCCCGGAAGCCCACGCCTTCGAGACGCAGCGGCAGGATCGAGCTCGTGTCGCCTAGCTCCGCCACGACTGGCCCTCCTGCCTCGCGCCGATCTCCCGCACGAGGGCAGCCGCCGCATTGACCGCGACGGCGACGCCCAGCAGAACGAAGCCCAGACCCAGCGCCAGGGGCAGGTCTCCCTTGGAGGTCTCCAGCGCGATGGCCGTCGTCATCACGCGTGTGGCGTGCGCGATGTTGCCCCCCACCACGATCACCGCCCCGACCTCCCCGACGGCGCGGCCGAAGCCGGCGAGCACCGTCGTGAAGAGCGAGTAGCGACCGTCCCAGAGCAGGGTCGGGATGGCTCGCAGCGGGCTCGCCCCCAGCGAGGCCAGCTGCTCCGCGTACTCCGCCCACAGGTCCTCCACCACCTGTCGCGAAAGCGCCATCACGATCGGCGTGATCAGCAGCCACTGGGCCACGATCATCGCCTTCGGCGTGAACAGCCAGCCGAGACCGCCCAGGGGACCGGCACGGGACAGCACCAGGTAGACGAGCAGCCCCACCACCACCGGCGGCAGCCCCATGAGAGCGTTCACCAGCACGATGACCAGGCGGCGCCCGGGAAAGCGCGTCAGCGCCAGGGCAGCCCCCGCCGGAAGACCGATCAGTGAGGCCAGCACCAGCGAGGTGCCGCTGACCCAGAGTGAGAGCCCGACGATCGCGAGCAGATCGGGATCGAGCCCGACCACGAGCCCGAAGGCCGCACGGAACGCGTCGGCGAGACTCTGCATGGGGGCGCACCACTCTGGCCCGCGGCATCGCTTCGCGCAAGCCGCGGACCGGCGCAGCGTCGGCGGCGCGCTTCAGCCGAGCGGTGCCGCGCCCCTCAACCCTTGCAGACGTAGATGCCGAAGCTCTGCACGCCGTCCTCGACGGGTCCCAGTGGCGAGACGGTGGTTCCGCCCATGGCGGCGCCGTCGTTGCGCGCCAGGGTCCGCAGCTCCTCGCGAATGGTGGCTTCGCTGCGGGCGAAGACCCAGAGCGAGGACTTGGTCCGCGCGACGGTCTTTCCGACCTGCTCGCACGACTCGACGGCCTTCTGGTTGGCGAACTGAACCTGCTCACCCCCCTCGTTCAGCTGGACCCAGGTGCAGCCGACTCCCAGGGCAACGAACAGCGACGAGCAGACGAGAACGAAGTTCCTTCGGTAATCCACGAGCACCCCCCCACAGCGTGCGACCCGATCGAGACCGGAAGATGCCACACTCGATCTCGCGCACCACACCTCGGTGGCGCCCTGCGCGACACGCAACCTACCCTCGACCGCCCAGCCCGATGACGCTTCGCCCCACATCCTCACGGGACCTGCTCGGGGTCTTCGGGATCGCGCTCGCCCTGCGCGGGCTGCACCTGTGGCAGATCCACGAGACACCCTTCTTCGGAACGCCCAGCAGCGACGCACAGGTCTACCGGGCACTCGCCGAACAGATCGTCGGGGGAGACTGGCTGCTCGCGGAGCGCGGCCCCTTCTACCTCGGGCCCCTCTACATCTACTTCCAGGCAGCGATCCGGCTGGTCGCGGGGCCCTCCCCCCTGGCGCTGGCGTCCGTCCAGGTCCTCCTGTCGGCAGCGACGGCGACGGGCGTCTGCTGGCTCGGGCAGTCGATGTTCGGCCGCGCAGTCGGTCTGACGGCAGGGCTGGGCGCGGCCGTCTACGGCGTCCTGATCTTCTACAGCGGCGTGCCTCTCCCGGCGACCCTGGTGGTGGCCGCGAACCTGCTGGCGCTGGCCCTGACGGTTCGGGCCCTGGCCGTCCCCACCGCGGCGCGCTGGCTCGCGGCCGGTCTGGCGGTGGGCGCGGCCGCGACGGCGCGGGGCAACGCGCTGCTGCTGGCGTCCCTGGTGCCCTTCGTCGCAGCGGCCCGATTCGGGATCGCGCCTGTGGGTCGCTGGCTGCGCCCGAGTCTCTGGCTCGGCCTCGGGGTGTGCCTGGCCGTCGCGCCGGTCACCGTCCGGAACGCCGTGGTCGCGGGCGAGTGGGTCCCCTTGACGACCAACCTGGGCAGCAACCTCTTCATCGGCAACCACACGGGCGCCGACGGACTCTTCCTGACGCCGCCTGTCTGGGAGGGGCGGATCCTCGGGGCGTCGGTGGGCGGCCAGTACCAGAGCTTCCGCCAGGTCGCGCGACGCGAGCTGGGCGACCCACGGGCGAGCGACTCCCGGGTGTCCGCGTTCTGGGTCGGTCGAACCCTCGACGACATCCGGGAGAGCCCGCTGCGCTGGCTTCGACTGCTCGGACGCAAGGCCTACTACTGGGCCGCCGCCTACGAGGTTCCGAACAACCGCAGCTACGAGTTCTCGAAGCGATTCTCTTCCCTGTTGCGTTCGCCGCTCCTCGGCTGGGGAGCGGTCCTTCCCCTCGCCGCGCTGGGTGTCTGGTGCACGCGCAGGAGCTGGCGCGAGCACGCCATCCTGCTGGCCTTCGCGTTCGCGAGCTTCGCCGGTGTCGTCGCGTTCTTCGTCACGTCCCGCTACCGCCTGCCGGCGGTGCCCGTCCTCCTGGTGTACGCCTCGTTGGGTGGCTGGCAGCTGGTCGACTGGGCGCGGGCCGGCCAGACCCGCGCCTGGATAGCGGCGTTGGCCGCGATCCTCGCCATCGGTGCGTGGATCCACGCCTTCGCGCCGACCACCCGGCCCGTCGCTCGCTGGGAGCACCTGGGTGTCGCCTACGAGAAGCAGGGACGGCCCGAGGAGGCCCTGGCCGCCTACGACCAGGCGTTGGCGCTGGCCCCCGGGCGCGGCTGGGCCCTCTACGAGAAGGGTCGGCTGCTCGTCGCCCTGGGGCGCCCCGGCGAGGCCACCCCGTTGCTCGACGCAGCGCGGCGCGGGGCGAGGCGCGACGGCGACCTCGAGCTCGAGAAGCGGGTCGAACGCGCCCTCCGCCGGATCCCGACGTCGGACTGAGCCCCGGCCCTGGGCAGTCCGTCGAGCAGCATTCCTGTCGTCAGGCCGAAGAGATCCGCGGCCGCAGCAGGAGTCTGGTGCGAAGCCCGGGCTAGAGCAGCAGCTGGGCGGGCTCCTCCAGGACGCGCTTGAGGAAGGTCGTGAAGCGGACCGCCGCCGCGCCGTCGATCACCCGGTGATCGTAGGAGAGCGACAGGGGCAGCACGACGCGCGGCTCGAAGCGCCCTCCGCCTTCGGCCGAGACGTCGAGACCTGCCGACCAGACGGGCTTCACCACCTGCCGCGAGACCCCGAGCAGGGCCACCTCCGGCGCGTTCACGATGGGCGTGAAGGCCGTGCCTCCGATTCCGCCGAGGCTCGAGATGG
>JANQSB010000100.1 GCA_028284295.1 Myxococcota bacterium
GCCTGCTCGAAGCCGGCGCCCTGCCCCCGGCCTGGATCGACGGCGTCGCCGACCGCATCGCCGCCTTCCACGAACGGGAGCGCCTGGGCAGACCCAGCCCCTTCTCGCCCGAGGAGTGGAGGCAGCGGATCCTGGACCCCGTGGAGGCGAACTTCGAGTCGCTCTTCGCGAAGCGGCCGGAGGCACTGGCCGAGCGCGAGGTCGAAGCGCTGCGCGACGCTTCCCGGGCGCGCTTCGACGCCCTGACGTCCGTCTTCGAGCGTCGTCGCCTGGAGGGCCGGGCCGTCGACGGTCACGGTGATCTCCACCTGGACCACGTCTGGTTCGAGGCGGAGGACGGGGTCCCGCTGGTCATCGACTGCCACGAGTTCGACGAGCGGCTGCGGCGCATCGACGCGGCCTCCGAGGTCGCCTTCCTGGCCATGGACCTGGGCTTTCGCGGGCGACCCGATCTCGCCGAGCGCTGGCTCGCCCGCTACGCGCTGGCCGCGGACGACTACGGGCTCTACGAGGTGGTCGACTTCTTCGAGAGCTACCGCGCGGCCGTACGCGGCAAGGTCGAGGCGATCGCCGCGGCGGATCCGCGCATCGCCCCGGCCGACAGGGAAGCCTCGGGCGAGCGCGCGGTGGCGCGCGTGCGCTTCGCACGGGAGCGGCTCGCCGCGCGGCCTCCCGGCCGCATCCACGCGGTCGGCGGAATGATCGGCTCCGGGAAGAGCAGCGTCGCGCGCATCCTCGCCGAGACCACGGCTGCGGTCGTGATCTCGAGCGACGAGCTCCGGAGGCGCGACCCGCAGGTCACCGCGCTGGGGAGCGATGGCTCCTGGGAGGGCGGGCGCTACAGCCCCGAGGCCCGCGGGCGCATCTACGACGACATGCTCGAGCGGGCGGCCCCGGTCCTCTCCTCCGGACGTCCGGTGGTACTCGACGCGAGCTTCTCGAGCGCCGCGCGGCGCGAGGCCCTGCGGCACTTCGCGGAGCAGCACGGCACGGCGGTCCGCTTCCTGGAGACGCGCTGCGGCCGCGAAGAGACCCTGGCGCGCCTTTCGAAGCGCAGGCGGGCCGGACGCGACGCGTCCGAGGCCGGCCCCGAGATCTACGACCGCTTCGCGGCGTCCTTCGAACCCGTGGCCGAGGGCGAGTGGCCCGCGGGCGCCCACGAGGTGGTGCGGACCGACGTCGAGGGATGGCGCGATATCTTCCGCCAGGGTCTCGCGACCCGAGACTGAGCTTCAGGAGCAACCCGATGTACGAGTTTCTCGAGTACCGCGTCTGCGACGCGATGACCACCGAGCCCGTGACCACCCATTCCGGACTCTCCCTCGCCGAGGCCGAAGCCCTCTTCGACGAGCACGGCTTCAACGCCATGCCGGTGGTCGACGAAGAGCAGCGCCTGGTCGGCATCCTCACCAAGCTCGACCTGCTGAAGGCCTTCGCGGACATCGACGGGCGCATGTTCACCCCATACGACGAGATCATGAAGAAGCCGGTCGGCGAGTTCATGACCGCGCAGCCGGGCGTCGCCAGTGTCACCCCCCGGACACCTCTCACCCGCGCGCTCGCCCGGCTGATCGAGGTACGGGCCAAGAGCCTGCCGGTGGTGGACGACGAGCGCGTCGTGGGCATGATCGCGCGCGAGGACATCCTGGGCGCCCTTCGCCGCGCCGTGGCCGGCGAGACGCCGAGCGAGCCGCTCTGAGCTGCAGGCGCTCGGCGCCCGAGAGTCCTGCTAGAAGGTGACCGGCAGGGACGCGAAGCCCTGCACGAACTCGGTGCGCAGGCGCTCGATCCCGCTCTCGTCCACCTCGTAGTCGGGAGCTCGCGCGAGGAGCTCCTCGAGGCACACCCGCCCTTCCATCTTGGCCACGAAGAGCCCGAGGCAGGCGTGGGTTCCGGCTCCGAAGCTCAGGATGCGGGCCGGCTTGCGGGTCACGTCGAAGCGGTCCGGGTCGTCGAACTCGCGCTCGTCGCGGTTCGCCGACGGGTACAGGAAGAGGATGCCCGCGTCCTTCTTCAGGGTCTGCCCGTGCAGCTCGACGTCCTCGGTGAGGGTGCGGCACAGGAACTGGGTGGGCATGTCGTAGCGGAGGATCTCGAGGTAGGCGTCGTCGATGCCGCTCGGGTCCTCGGCCAGCCGGCGACGCTGGTCCTTGTGCTGCCACAGCCGGAAGACCCCGTTCGCGAAGGTCTTCGGGAAGGTCTCGGAGCCCCCGATGATGAGCAGGCTCAGGTGGCTCGCCATCTCCTCGTCGTCGAAGCGGCGCCCGTTCAGCTCGAAGTTGCGCAGCGCGTTGACGACGTCGTCGGCGTCGTGGCCCGCGCGCTCGCGGTCACGCACCATCTGCACGAAGTACGCGGAGAGCTCCTGGGCGGCGGCGAGGCCGTCCTCCGTCATGCCGTCGACGCCGGGCTCGCGCCCGAAGAAGCGCCAGACCAGGTCGCTCAAGAGGTCGCCGTCCTCCACCGGGATACCCACGGCGGTACAGGTCACCTTGACGGAGAGCCGGGCCGCCAGGTCTCCGATCACGTCGAAGCGGCCCCGCTCCATCACCTCGTCGAGACAGTCCGTCACGATCCCTCGCACCGTGGGCTCCATGCCGGCCATCGCGGCCCGCGCGAAGCGGGGACGGATGGCGGAGCGCAGCTTGGTGTGATCCGGCGGGTCCATGGTGTTGAGCATGGGGGTGACGGGCTGCACCTTCGTGAGCACCTGGGAAGAGGTCGTCCCCCGGGCGGCCGAGAACGCCTTGTGGGAGGAGCAGTCCCAGATGTCCGCGAAGCGGGACAGCGCCCAGGCGTCGTACTTCTCGAGGTAGTAGAGCGGCGCCTCGGCGCGCAACCGCTTGTAGACCGGGTGGGGGTCCTCCATCACCTCGTCGGAGAAGGGGTCGTATTCGAGCACGAGAGTCTCCTGCGCGCGGTCACGCCTGCATGGACGCCGCGGTGCGAAACGAAGTGCAGCCAGCGTGCCAAGCGCGTCGTCGCCGCCAGGCAGGGCAGCGGGGCTGAATGCCCTTCAAGTGGGGCCGTCGAGACCGGCCCGGGGCACGCGATGCGGCGCCGCGCCTCAGCACCAGCCGCAGGATCGGGTCGGAGCGACGCGAGTGACTGGCGCGCTTCGTGCACCTACCTTCTCCGAGCCCCGCCCGGCACCCGGCGAACACCCGCGCGAACAGGGAGTCCGACATGGCCATGCCCGACGCCAGACCCGTCTCCGACCTGATGTCCCGGGAGGTCGTGACCATCGACGCCAACGAGTCGCTCTCGATCGCCGACGACATCATGCAGCTCGGCCGCATCCGTCACATGCCGGTCGTCGACGGAGAAGGCGATCTGATCGGCATCCTCAGCCAACGGGACCTGTTCCGCGGCGCCCTCGCGATGACCCTCGGCTTCGGCAAGCACGCCCAGAACCGGATGCTCGACTCCCTGCGAGCCAAGGAAGTGATGAAGTCCGAGGTGGAGACCATCGAGCCGAACGCGAGCATCGCAGACGCCGCGGAGATCATGCTGCGCCGCAAGATCGGCTGCCTGGTCGTCGTAGAGGCACAGGAGATCGTCGGCATCCTCACCGAGAGCGACTTCGTCCGCTACGTGGCCGGCAAGTAGGGCCCGACCCCCAGGCTCGGGTCCCGGCGAGCGGGTCTCAGGGCTCCTGGATCGAGTCGAGGTACTCGACCAGGATGTCGATGCGGTTGCGGACCCGGGCCTCCGTGAAGCCTCCCGGAACGTACTGCTCGGAGAGGACGAGGCCCCAGACCGGCATCTCGCGATTGCCGTGCGCGCCGGGCCTTCCGCGCGCCTGCTCGCTGCGACCGTCGATCCAGTCCGCGATCTCGCGATAGGGGAAGATCCCACCGCGCCGCGCCGCGATCTTCGTGAGGTCGGGCGGCGGCTTCGTGAGCAGCGCGGCACCCGGCCCGTCGCCCCGTCCCGCTTCCCCGTGGCAGCTGCGGCAGAGGGCCTTGTAGTCGCGCTCGCCTGCCGAGAGCAGCCAGGGCTGGTCGATGGCGTCACCGACGAAGCGGCACGGAGGCCCCCGACGCTCGGGCCGTGCGAGGTTGCAGGCCAGCTCGATGGGCCCGCCGAGGCCGCCTCGGGTGTAATCGGCGCGCCACAGGGTGACCGCCCGCTGCGAGCCGGCCTCGTCTCCCGCGGCGTCACCGGGAATCCAGAAGAGCAGCAGCACGTACTTCTTGCCGTACTCCTGCCCGGCGACGCGCAGCGCGATGGGGTCGAAGTAGAAGCCGCCGTGCTCGGGCAGCTCGACCTCGACGTGGCGTCCCAGCGTGGCGTTGTCGACGCTGCGAACCTGCAGCCGCACGCGCCCTTCGGCCACCGGATCGAGGTCGCGCACCAGGCGCCCCGTGATGGAGGGCGAGACCCGGTACTCGCGCCACGGCAGCGAGCACCCCCAGGCGATGGCGGCCGCGGCGGCCAGCGCGACGAGCACGGCCGTCGGGCTGCGGACGATCGAAGGGGCGGAAGGACGCGGGCGCGGCATGCGACGGCGGAGCTTACCCCAGCCGGGCCGGCGGCCGACCCGGCCCCTCTATACTGCGCGCATGTCGGAGATCGGACGCTGGCTGGTGGCCGCCACGGCGGCGACGGTGATCACCGCCCTCCTCTTCGGCGCCATGACGCGACTGGCAGACGGGCGCTGGCTCGTCGACCGACTGGTCCGCATCTTCCCCCTCGAGCAGACCGTTCTCCCCGAGGAGGACGACTGCTCGGGTCAGCCGCTTCTCGACGCAGCGATCACCATCGAGGGGATCGTCGGAACCCGGTCCCGCGACGAAGGCTTCCAGCCCCTGACCCGCGCCGAGATCGTCGGACACGATGCCCTCGGCGCCTCGCGCAGCGTCCAGGTGGAGCCGGGCGGCATCTTCCGCTTCGTCACCGCCTTTGCGAGCGGGGCCCCGAGCTCCTGTCCCGCCCCGTCTCCGAAGCCCCAACGCCTCGAGATCCGCGCGACGGGCTGCCGTGCGCGAAGCGTTCCCGTGACGCCCGCCTGGGTGCCCCACCGCGTACTCCTGGAGTGCGAGCCCGACCGCGGCTGAAGCACCCGGAGAGAGACCCGGGACGCGCTCTCAGTCGCCCGCGCGGGCGGCGGCGTGGCGGCCGGCCCGCCTTCCGAAGAAGGTGCCCTCGCCGATGCAGGTCCCGCTCGAGTAGCCGAGCCCGTCCTGGGCGATGTTGGACGCGCAGCCGCCGGCGGCGTAGAGGCCGTCGATGACGCTGCCGTCCCGGCGCAGCACCCGGGCGTCGAGGTCCACCCGCAGGCCGCCCAGCGGGAAGC
Source organism: Myxococcota bacterium (assembly GCA_028284295.1). Taxonomy (GTDB): domain Bacteria; phylum Myxococcota_A; class UBA9160; order UBA9160; family UBA4427; genus JAJDAN01. Next base: position 5,300 of record JANQSB010000100.1, read on the forward strand.
CCACGTAGTGGGCCTTGCCCAGCGACATGTCGAGGGCCGCCCAGGGGGGCGTCGACAGGGGCTTCAGCCACTTGGCGGTCTTGTGGAAGGCCGGGTCCTCCCCCTTCGCGGCATGCTCGTTGTAGTCGGCGAGGGTCTGCTGGAGGGCGCCTTCGGGCATGCCGAGGTCGCGCTCCATGTCGGCCACGTCGTCCCACGCGTCGACCAGCTCCTGCCACTGGAAGAGGGGCCTGGCGAAGAAGGAGTCGTCGGCGATCAGGTAGGCGACGCCGTCGGGCTGCTCGGTGCAAGAGATGCTGGTCTTCGAGTGGTAGGAGTCCTCGTTGATGAAGCGCCGGCCTTCCTTGTTGACGAGAATGCCGTAGATGAGCTGCTCGGGCGGGTAGAAGGGCGAGGTGAGGAGCGCGCCGTCCATGTGATCGCAGACGCCGCCCGCGGCCTCGCCCAGCTGGTGGCCCGCGCCGTCGTCGAAGGTCGAGCCCTGCTTCTCCACGCGCGGGTCGGCGAGACGCGGGCAACGCGCGTCGATCAGGGCCTGGTTCATGCCGAACTGACCGGCGGCCAGGACCACCCCCTTGCGGGCGCGGGCGCTCTTCGGCTTGCCGTCTTGCTGGTAGACGACGCCGACGATGCGGTCGCCTTCCGTGACGAGTCGCTCGACCCGGGCGTCGCACTGGATGCGCACGCCCTCCTTCTCGGCGCACGCCACCAGCTCCTCGATCAGCTTGGCGCCGCCCGCCTCGCCCTCCATCGCCACCTTGTGGCCCCGGGGCGCCGGCTTCGCGTCCTGGTTGAAGGGCCAGGCTGCCTCGTTGCCGGACTCGATCAGGCACTCGGCCGTCATCTGCACCACGTTCTTCTCGCGGTGCCAGCTGTCCTCGAAGGGCACGCCGTGATCCACCAACCAGTCGAAGTGGGAGACGCTCTCGTCGCAGTAGAGGCGGATCTTCGCCTCGTCGGGCTCGGGGGTGTTGGCGAGCAGGTAGGTGAACATGTCCTCGACGTCGTCCTCGACGCCGACGGCCTTCTGCACGCGCGTGCCTCCACCCATGTAGATGTGGCCGGCCGCCGATGCGGTCAGACCGCCGGGGCCGCTGGCGCGCTCGAGGGCGAGCACCTCGGCGCCCGCTTCGGCGGCTTCGATGGCCGCACAGGCTCCCGCGGAGCCGAAGCCGACGACGACGACGTCGGCCTCTTCGTCGAAGCGCTGGATCTCGCGGGCGTCGACGACGCCGTACTCGGTGCTCATCCGGCTCCCCATCCCGGTGCAGCGTTCCGGCGCTGCACGGCAGGAGGAAGAGCATAAGCCAAGGACCGCGGCCGTTGCGGGCGCGGATGAAGGCGGTTCAGTGCAGGCGCCCCCGCCAGGTCGAAGCGGCGTCTCGCACGGCGCCGCCGAGGCTGCCATGGGAGCGGCGTCGGGTGCCGCGGCCCTTCTGCGCGTCCTCCACCACGAAGCCGCGCTTCTCGCTCTTCTGGACACGGACGGTGCGACCCTTGTCGCGCAGGCGGATGCCGAAGGTGAGCGGTTTGATGGCCATTGGAATTCTCCTTCCTGACTGGAGTTCCCTGGATCGGCCGCGCACCCGGATGCTTGAGACTTTTCGACGGGATCGGCCGAAAAAATGCGCACCCGGGATACCGGGGGCGAAGCCCCGCGTTCGCCGGCGCCAGGACGGCACGGACGGGGCTAGCCCGGGCTTCCCACCAGGCTCCTGCTGCGGCCGCGGATCTCTTCGGCCTGACGGCAGGAATCGACGCCCGGCTGCTCGACGTACTGCCCAGTACGCCTCCGCGGCCGAACGCCGATTTCCGCCGCCAGACCTCGATCTGCACGCCCTCGCGACGGAGCCCGGTGAGAAGCCCGGGCTAGAGTCCGTTCGTGCCCCCCCGAGTCGCTCCGTGAGCCCCGCCCGCGAAGACCTCCAGCAGCAGCTGGCCCGGGCACTGACCGCTCGAATCCCGGGCGTCCGCGACGTCTCGAAGCCGCGAAGGCTCTCCGGGGGCGCCAGTCAGGAGACCTGGTCGTTCGACGTCGAGACACCCCACGGCCTGCTGCCCCTGATCCTGCGCCGCAGCCCACCCGGCAAGCAGACCACCCAGCTTCTCGGTACCTCCATCGCACTCGAGACCGAGGCGAGGCTGATCGAGCTGGCCGGCGAGGCGAAGCTGCCGGTGCCGCGCGTGCGGCACGTGCTCGTGCCGGAGGACGAGCTCGGCGAGGGCTTCGTGATGGAGCGGCTCGAAGGCGAGACCCTGGCGCGCCGCATCCTGCGAGACGCCGAGTTCGACGCCGTTCGCCCGAAGCTGGCGCGCCAGTGTGGCCGGATCCTGGCCGGCATCCACGCCATCCCCCAGGAGCGGCTCCCCGAGCTGCCCGTGCAGGACGCACGCGCCCAGCTCGATCAGTACCGCGGCATCTACGACTACTTCGACGACCCGCGTCCCGTCTTCGAGCTGGCCTTCCGCTTCGTCGAAGACCACCTTCCCGGAGACGGCGCGCTCACCCTGGTGCACGGCGACTTCCGCAACGGCAACCTGATGATCGACCCGGCAGGGGTGCAGGGCGTGCTCGACTGGGAGCTGGCCCACCGCGGCGACCCGATGGAGGATCTGGGCTGGATCTGCGTCAACTCCTGGCGCTTCGGCGAGATCGACCATCCCGTGGGTGGCTTCGGGAGTCGCGAAGAGCTGGCCGCGGGCTACGAGGCCGCCGGCGGCGCGCCCGTCGATCTCGAGCGCGTTCGCTTCTGGGAGGTGGTCGGAACCCTCAAGTGGGGGGTCATCTGCACCATGATGCTCTCGGCCTTCCGCCACGGTGGCGACCGATCGGTCGAGCGCGCGGCCATCGGCCGGCGCGCTTCCGAGACCGAGATCGACCTGCTCGAGCTGATCGCGAAGGAAGGCTGAAGGGACCCGACGTGTACGACCCCCCCGACCTCGGAGAGCTCGTCACCGCGGTGCGCGAGTTCCTGGAAGAGCAGGCGATGCCCCAGCTCGAAGGGCGCACGGCCTTCCACGCACGGGTGGCCGCCAACGCGCTGGCCATCGTCGAGCGACAGCTGTCCCTGGGCCCGGCCGCGGAGGCGGCCGAGCAGGAGCGGCTGGCGTCCCTGCTCGGCGCCGAAGGAAGCCTCGAAGAGCTCACCCGCGAGCTCTGCCGCCGTATCCGGAGCGGTGAGCTCGGCCGCGACGACGACGAGCTGCTCGCGCACCTGCGACGCACCACCCTCGACAAGCTCGCCGTCGACCAGCCCCGCTACTCCGCCTACCGGCGCGCCACCCTTCGCGAAGACTGAGCTCCCCAGGGAGCCCGAACCCAGGAGACAACCGATGGACTCCGTCGTCCTCGTCGACGACCCCGCACCCGGCGTGCGGCGCGTCACCCTGAACCGCCCCGAGAAGCGCAACGCGCTCGACCACGCCCTGCGCGGCGGCATCCTGGAAGCGCTGCGGACTGCGGACGCCGACGAGGACGTCCGCGTCATCGTGATCCGCGGCGCGGGCAAGTGCTTCTCGGCGGGCTACGACCTCGGCGGAGGCAACGAGGGCCAGGACTTTCCCTGGTACACGCCCGGCGGCGACGGCCACTGGCCGCGGCACGTGACCGAGGGCTGGCTCTCCATCTGGGAGCTGCGCGTCCCGGTGATCGCCCAGGTCCACGGCTACTGCCTGGCGGGCGGCAGCGAGCTCGCCACCTGCTGCGACCTCGTCTACATCGCCGAGGACGCCCAGATGGGATACCCGGCGGTGCGCTTCGGCGTGCCCGACAACCACTTCCACGCCTGGTTCGTCGGCATGCGGAAGGCGATGGAGATGATGGTGACGGGCGACTCGCTCTCGGGAGTGGAAGCCGCCCGGCTCGGCTGGGCGAACGCGGCCGTACCGGCCGACGAGCTCGAGGCGAAGGTGCTCGACGTGGCCCACCGCATCACCCAGGTGCCGGCGGATCTCGTCCAGCTCAACAAGCGGGTGGTCCACCGGCAGATGGAGATCATGGGGCTGCGCACCGGCATCCGTGCCGGCTCCGAGCTGTGTGCCCTGGGCATCCACCAGAAGAGCCTCCACGCCTTCCTGAAGGCGACCCACGAGAAGGGTCTCAAGGGCGCTCTCCAGGAGCGCGACGAGCCCTTCGGCGACTACCGCACGAGCGGTCGCGACGGCGAAGACTGAAGACGCGGACGCGCCGGCCCCCTCAGTCGCCGGACTCCGCCGCGGCGCGCGCACTGTGGGCGTCGATCTCCACCCAGTCGACGCCCGTGTAGCCGCAGGACTTCGGGGGTGACTCGAGCATGATCTCGGCCGCGCTGTACTGGCGATCGTCTCGAAGGGAGCTGCCCCGCTGCTCGAGCAGCTCCTCGAGCATGCGCACGCCTTCCTCGAGTCGGGCGCGCTGATCTCCGTCGGTGCCGAGACAGAGCAGCTGGGAGGCGACCTCGACCCGATAGTCGAGGCGGCCCGGGTGCAGCTCGAGGGCCGTGCGCGCGTGCGCGAGGGCGCGCTCCTTGTCGCCGCGCACACCGATCATCCAGCCCAGCCAGGCCCAGTCCGGCAGGACGCGGTAGAAGATCGCGCTGCTGTAGTGGAGGTTGCCCAGGGTCGAGTTGTTGGCACCGTCCCGATGGGTGGGCTCGAGCGCGAGACCGCGCTCGAGCAGCGCGGCCATCTCGCTCGCGGAGCGCATGCCCGTGACGAGGCTTCGGGTGGTGGCCACCCGCCCCATCGCGATGAACTTCCAGAGCATGCACTCCGCGCATTCCGGGTCGGCCTCGATCCCGCGCCCCGCCAGCTCGCGTGCAGCGGTGTAGGTCGCGAGACGCTCCCGCTTCTTCTCGACGGGCAGGATCTCGCCGACGAACCAGCGGCAGCGCGCGGCGCGCCAGAATGCCGTCGGGTCGTCCGGACGACTCGCCGCCAGCTCCTCGTAGCCGTCGGCGACCCGACTCCAGGCCCGGACCGCCGCGTCGGGGTCGTGGTCCAGCATCTCGTAGGCCGCGCGCTCCTGATCGCGAAGCGCCTCCAGCCGCGTGTCGATCCGACCGGCCTGGGCAGATGCGGCGGCGGGCGCGGCCTGGAGCAGCGCGAGCAGGGGCAGGATCGTCGACGACAGGAAGACAGCGGCAGCTCTCACGGGTCCGAATCCGTCACGGGCAGGCTTCCGAGTCTAGCCGTCGCGCCACAGCGCTCGACATCCCCGGGGTGCCGTGATTCACTGGCGCCGCCCCTGGGGTGACGCGAACCACCCGGGGCTTCGTGGAGCGGCAGCCCGCCGAGGAGGAGCCGAATGGCGCGATTGAGCCAGCTGAGCCGATCCGTCGCAGGGAAGGTCGTGCTCGTCACCGGCGCGGCCAGCGGCATGGGGCGAGCCACCGCCGAGCTCTTCGCCGACGAAGGCGCCCGGGTGGCGGTGACCGACCTGCGTCACGACGACTGCGAGACGGTGGCGGCGCGGATCCGGAAGGCCGGCGGCGACGCGCGCGCCTGGGCGCTCGACGTCGCCGACCCGGAAGCGGTCCCCGGCTGCGTGCAGGAGATCGCCCGGACCTTCGGGGGCCTCGACGTGCTCGTCAACAACGCCGGCATCACCGCCGGTGGTCCCATCGACGGCGACGACTTCGAGGCCCAGTGGCAGCGCGCCCTCGAGGTCCTGCTCACCGCCCACACCCGGCTGGTGCGAAGCGCGTTGCCGTACCTGGCCCGGAGCGGAGAGGGGCGGATCGTGAACATCGCGTCCACCGAAGGCCTGGGTGCGACTCGCGGCATGAGCCCGTACACGGCGGCCAAGCACGGTGTCATCGGACTCACCCGATCGCTCTCCATGGAGCTCGCCGAGCACGGCATCACCGTCAACTGCATCTGTCCGGGCCCGATCCTGACCGGCATGACCGAGCCCATCCCCGAGGCCGCACGCGAGAAGTTCGCGCGACGTCGGGTGCCGCTGCGACGCTACGGCATGCCCGAGGAGGTCGCGCACATGACGCTCAGCCTGTGCCTGCCGGCCGCCTCGTTCGTGACCGGCGTCGCGCTGCCCGTGGACGGCGGACTGACCATCCAGAACACCTGACGGGTCGGCGCGGCTCCGGGAGTCGCACCGCCCTTCACCCGTCGGCCCCGCCCCCTCTCCGTCTGCCCGCTCCCAGCTTCCGGAACAGGGCCTCGAGGTGAGCGGGCGGGACGAAGGCCAGCAGGCCCGGTGTCACCGCATAGCCCCACCAGCCGACGTTGGTGAGCAGCTCGAGACCCGCGTGCATGGCGAGCAGCGCGTAGGCGAACAAGAAGCCGATTCGCGGCAGCCACAGGCCGAACACCCCGGCCGGCTCGAGGACGTAGACCCCCCAGGTGGCCAGCTCGAGGATCGGCTTGAAGGGCGCCCAGTCGATCACCAGCCTGCTGTGGAGCGCCGTGGTGACGGCCGTGAAGACG
>JANQSB010000114.1 GCA_028284295.1 Myxococcota bacterium
CGCACGCGGCCGCTTGGGGGAAGCGGGGCCGCAGCTCTTCGATCAGGCTCTCGCGATCGCCGCGGAGCGGGTTGACGCGCACCGTGAGCGGTGCGGCCGCGTTGCTGGCGCGCGCCAGTGCGGCAGCGTCCTCGGCGCCGAGCTCGTCGAGCCAGCGCTGCGCGATCCACTCGGGCAGGGACAGGGCATGCATCAGGTGATGCAGCGGATCGTCTTCGAGGCCAGGCGGGGTGAGCTCCGGATTCGACTCGGCGTGCTCCTTGGCGAGGCGACGCAGCACCGCGTTGACGAGACCGGTCGCGCGCTCGACGCCGAGAGCGCGCACGCAGCGGACGGCCTCGTCGACCGCGGCCGAGGCGGGGATCCGGTCGGTGAAGACCAGCTGGTAGGCGCCCACGCGCAGCGCACTGGCGACCACCGGCTCGAGCTGCTGCAGGGGCCGGTCGAGCAGCCGTTCCAGCAGGAAGTCGATGTGCCCCCGCCAGCGCAGGGTCCCGTACACGATCTCCGTGGCCAGTGCGCGGTCCGGAGCCGACAGTCGCCCGTGGCTCAGGTGGTGGTGCAGCGACAGGTCCGCGTAGGCGCGGGCGCGCTGCACCCGGTCGAGGACTCGCACCGCCACCAGCCTGGCCTGGGTCGGACGCGCCCGGCTCCCGCCGCCCGGCGTGGACTTCGAGCCCGGGCGACCGCGTCGCTGACGCCGGGGTCCCTTCGATTCGCGATCGCTCACGCCGGACCCAGGACGCTGCCGTCTTCGACGGGGCGGCCGCGCAGGAAGTCTTCGATGGCCAGGGCCTTGCCGCCGGCGCGCTGGACGCGCAGCGGCAGCAGCCAGCCCGACCCGGTGGCGATGCGGAGTGCTCCTTCGGCGTCGCGCCGGACGGTGCCCGGCGGGTCGCCGACTGCACCGTCGCTGCCGGCCCGTGCCGCCAGGATGCGCAGGGGCTCGCCGTCGAGCGCAGTCACGGCGCCGGGCGAAGGCGCCATCGCCTGCACCCGGCGCACCAGCTCGTCCGCCGGCGCAGCGAAGTCGAGGCGGGTGTCGGCCTTCTCGATCTTGGGGGCGAGGGTCGCTCGGCTCTCGTCCTGCTCCTGGAAGCGGATGCTCCCCGCGGCGATCTCCTCGACCGCCTCGAGGATGGCCTCCGCGGCGATCCCCGACAGGCGCTCGAGGAGCGACCCGGCGTCGTCGTCCTCGCGGATGGGGGTCTCGTGCATCGAGGCCACGGGGCCCGCGTCCATCTCGCGCTCGATCCGCATCACCGAGATCCCGGTCCGCTCATCCCCGGCGAGGATCGCACGCTGGACAGGTGCCGCCCCCCGGTGTCGCGGCAGCAGGCTCGCGTGGGCGTTGATGAGGTAGCCGACCCGCGGGAGCTCGCGGACGCTGCGCGGCAGGAACTGGCCGAACGCCACCACGACGCCCAGGTCGGGTGCGTGCTCGCGCAGGGCCGCCAGGCAGCCGGGCTCGCCCACCCGTTCGGGTCGCAGCAGGTCGACCCCCGCCTCGAGGGCCACGGCCGAGACCGGGGAGGGCGAGGTCTTGCGTCCGCGGCCTCGGCGTCGGTCCGGCTGGCTGACCACCACCGGAACCTCGTGCCGACTCGCCAGGAGCGCCTCGAGAGTGGGGACGGCGATCTCCGGAGTGCCGAAGAAGGCGACGCGCAGCGCGGCGGACGCGGGTCGGGTCTGGGATTCGGGGGCCAGCTTCGATCCTCAGCTTCCGAGGCTCGCGGGCTCCTCTTCCAGTCGGAGTTGCTTCTTGCGTCGCTTGACGTAGAGGCTGCGCCGCAGTCGGCTGATGCGGTCGATGAAGAGGATGCCGTCGAGGTGATCGATCTCGTGCTGGAAGCAGACGGCCCGGAGGCCGGTCACGTCCTCGGTGATCTCCTCGCCCTCGAGGTTCTGGTACTTCACCACCACGTGTCCGGCGCGCTCCACCTCCGCGCTGAAGTCCGGGACCGAGAGGCAGCCTTCCTCCCAGACGATCTTGCCGTCACGGCTGACGATCTCCGGGTTGAGCATGACGACCGGGTTCTTGTCCTGGCCCTCCTCGCTCCAGTCGGTGTCCATCACCACCATCCGGATGGGGCGGTCGACCTGGGGGGCCGCCAGCCCGATGCCCGGCTCGTCGTACATCACCTGGATCATCTCCCGGGCGAGCTCGCGCAGCTCGTCGTCGACGTCCTCGACGGGCTCGCTCTTCCGCTCCAGGCGCGGATCCGGAAACTGCAGGACTTCCAGGGGCATGGCGCGCTTCTATAGCATGCTGCCCGGATTCACGTCCACGACGGCACGCAGCGGCTTCTTGAGGGCGTTCGCTCGCTCGGCCACCCGGCGCACGACCGGGTCGAGCTGCGCCGGATCGGCCCCCTTGAGGAGCAGCTGGAAGCGGAAGCGACCGCGCAGGCGCGCCAGGGGCGCCGCTGCGGGGCCCAGGATCTGCACCGATGCGGCATCGTCCCGGCGCCCCGCCTTCTCGGCTGCTTCCGCGAGGCGGGCCGCCGCTTCCCGGGTGGCACCTTCGTCGGGGCCCGACACCAGCACCTGACACAGGCGGGTGAAGGGCGGGTAGCCGACGGCGGCCCGGTGCTCGAGCTCCTCGCGGTAGAAGCGCTCGTAGTCGTGGTCGCGCACGGGCTCGATCGCGTAGTGGTCGGGGACGAAGCTCTGCAGCACCACCCGACCGGGCGTTCCCGCGCGGCCCGCTCGCCCGGCGACCTGGGTCAGCACCTGGAAGGTGCGCTCGGCGGCCCGGAAGTCCGGCATGTGCAACCCCATGTCCGCAGCCACCACCCCCACCAGCTGCACCCCCGGGAAGTCGTGACCCTTGGCGACCATCTGGGTTCCGACCAGGATGTCGAGCTGCCGGGCCCGCAGGGCCTCGAGCACGCCTTCGGTGTGACCGCGCCGGGCGGCGGAGTCGCGGTCCAGTCGCGCGATGCGCGCATCCGGAAGCAGGATCCGCACCTCTTCCTCCAGCCGCTCGGTGCCCAGCCCCAGCAGCGCCGTGTCGGGCGATCCGCAGCCGCCGCAGACGTCCGGGGGAGCCTTGTCGTAGTCGCAGTAGTGACAGCGCAGCCGGTTCTCGCCGGCGTGGTAGACGAGTGCGACGTCGCAGTCCTTGCAGCGCTCGGCGAAGCCGCAGTCGAAGCAATAGACCTGGGTGGAGAAGCCGCGCCGGTTCAGGAACAGGATGCTCTGGCCTCCCGCTTCCAGCGTCTCGGACAGCGCGCGCCGCA
>JANQSB010000115.1 GCA_028284295.1 Myxococcota bacterium
CTCACAGCACCACCGGCAGCAGGCCTTCGAGACCGATGCGGCGGGCGGTCACCCGGGCGCGTACCGCGAAGACTTCGACACCCGAAGCGACTGCCTCGCGCAACGCGACGCCGTACGCCGGGTCGATCTCGTCGGCCGGTCGAACCTCGTCGCAGTCCGCCCGCTGGACGACGAAGAGGACGGCCGCCCGCGCGCCGCCGCGGCGAAGGCGCGCGAGGGTCTGCATGTGCCGCCGACCGCGCTCCGTGACGGCGTCGGGAAAGAGCCCGTGCTGGCGAGCGCTGCCCTCTCCGCGCAGGGTCACGCTCTTCACCTCCACCCACGCCGGCCGGGGGTCGCCCGGCCGACCCGACAGCCGGAAGTCGAGCCGGGAACGCGCGCCGGCGGGAACTTCGCGGGCGACGGTCGCGTAGCCGTCGAGCCCGGGGATGGCGCCCTGCTCCAGTGCGCGGGCCGCCAGCTGATTGGCGCGCAGGGTGTGCAGCCCGACCCAGATGCGGCCGACTCGGATCATCTCCAGGGTGTGCCGGAGCTTGCGGCGCGGGTCGTCATGGGTGGTGCAGCGAACTGCGGAGCCCGGCGTCTGGAGCCCGAGCATGGACCCGGGATTCGGACAGTGGACCGTCGCGACGCGCCCGCCCGGCCACTCCACGTCCGCCAGGAAGCGCTTGTATCGGCGGACGAGCCGACCCTTCCGGCTCGCGTCGATGGCCACGCCCACCCGCCGCCCTGCCATCTGCGCCTCCGTCCAGCTCCGCGAGGGTCCGCGGCCGTGTGGGCGCAGCTCCGCTCGTTCGGACGCGCAGGGTAGCAGCGTGCCGATCCTAGACGTCGCTCCCGTGACGCAGCAGTCGGCCCGGGGTGGCGCCCGTGCACTCGCCGTCCCGGAAGGTGACCTCCCCGTTCACGATCGTGTAGCGGTAGCCGCGCGCCTTGCTGGCGAGCCGCCAATCGCCCGGCGGGAAGTCGTAGAGCTTCTCGCTCGGAAGTACCTCGAGGGCGTCGAGGTCATAGACCAGCACGTCGGCCGGCGCGCCCTCGCGCAGGAAGCCGCGGTCGCGGAAGCCCGCCGCCTGGGCGGGGTAGGCGGACAAGCGCCAGTGGGCCTGCTCGAGGTCCATGATCTCGTGGTCCCGCACCAGCAGGCTGAGGAACTCGGTGGAGTAGCGGCCCAGGGTGATGAACTTCATGTGCGCCCCGCCGTCCGAGACCCCGGGCAGCGCGTACGGGGAGTTGGCCACCTCGGACATCGCCTCCAGGTCGATCTCCTGGGGCGGGGTGACGAAGAGGGTCCGCAGGCGGTCGGCCACGGCCAGGTCGAGCATCGCGTCGATCGGGTGCTTGCCCGTCTCCCGCGCGATCTCTCCGACCGAGGCGCCCTCGAGGTGTCGATACTGCTCGTCACCGACGTCGCCGATCACCAGGTCGATGATGCGGGTGACCGTCGCGCCGAGAGCACGCTGCTCCTCGACGTAGTCGGCCTTGACGCGCGCACGCATCTCGGGATCCGACATCTTGCGCATCCGCTCTTCCGGGCTTCCCGTCGTGATCTCGCGCCAGCTCGTCACCGAATCGAAGAGGTTCCACTCGTCCAGGGTGAACTGGTAGTTGTTCTGGGCAGTGAGGGCCTGCCCGAAGATGCGCAGCCCCTTGCGGTTGCACTTCTCGATCCAGCGCAGCAGGTCCTTGTAGAAGCCCATCGTGATGCCGTGATGGTCGGGCAGGAGGACCAGCGCGTTCCACACCACCGGTCGCCCGCTGGCCGCGGCGACCTGCTCGGCGACCTTGGGGGGAGCAGTCAGCTGGATGAAGCCGCGGCCCTTGCGGCGCAGCACGCCGGCCAGGGTGATCAGGTCCTCGGTGGACATGGTGTCGGTGATCATCGGCGTGCCGTCGAAGTCGCGCTGCACGCTGTCGGCACCGAGGATCTGCGCGGAGAAGCCGCAGCTTCCGGCGTCCATCGCCTCGGACAGGAGTCGGCACATCTCGTCCCGCTCGGCAGCGGTTGCCGGTCGCTGCTTGGCGGCCTCGTGTCCCATCACGTAGCTCATCAAGGGGTTGAGGCCGACGTAGCTCAGGAGGTTCAGACCCTTGGGCGTGCGTTCGAGGCTGTCGAGGAATTCCGGAACGCTCTCCCAGTCCCACGGCATGCCCGCGCGCATGGTCTCGGCGCGCACGGCCTCGTTGCGCTCCATGGTCTGCATGCTGCGTTCGCGGTACGCGGGCTTGCAGGGCGCGAAGCCGAAGCCACAGTTGCCGATCACCACCGAGGTCACGCCGTGCCAGCCGGAGATCGTGCAGTACGGGTCCCAGAAGACCTGGGAGTCGTAGTGGGTGTGCAGGTCGACGAAGCCGGGCGCCACGATCTGGCCCGCCGCGTCGAGCACCTCGTCGGCCTCGCTCGGATCGATGCTGCCGATGCGCGCGATGCGTCCGTCGCGGATGCCGAGGTCGGCGGTGTAGCGGGGGGTCCGCAGGCCATCGACGATGGTGCCACCGCGGATCACTCGGTCGAACTCGGCCATGGCGTCTCCTGGGCGGAAGCGGGGCCGCCGGGCAGGACAGCATGACACGCGGCTCGAGGCCGAGCGAGGTCGGGAAGGGGCGCGGCGATGTCGGATCCGACCGCGTCGGACCGCATTCACCGCGACGAGCGATCCGCTCTATGCTCGGAGCTCCGGATCGGGAGGTCGAGAACGATGGATCTGAATCCCAGCGTCATCTTCTACACCGACGCGCTGCCGGCCCTGGCCCTCGAACGCTTCGCATTGCGGCTGGAGGATCTCGGCTACGAGGCGCTGTGGGTCCCGGAGTTCTTCGGCCGCGAGCCCTTCTCCACGGTCTCCTTCGTGCTGGCGCGCACGACCCGGCTCCGGGTCGCCACCGGCATCGCGAACGTCTACGCCCGCGACGCCCTGGTGACCGCACAGGCCCGTCGCACCCTGGCGGAGCTCTCCGGCGGACGCTTCGTCCTCGGGCTCGGTGTCTCGCACCCGCCCATGGCCGAGGCCCACGGCGTCGAGTGGCTCCCCCCGGTGCGCAAGATGCGCGAGACCCTCGACGTGATCGAATCCACCGAGGTGGCCTCTCCGGCTCCGGAAGCGGAGGCGCCCATCTGGATCGCCGCCCACGGGCCGGGTCTCCTGAAGCTCGCGGCCTCCCGGGCCGAGGGAGCCAACACCTATCTGATGCCGCCGGCGCATACCGAGCAGGCGCGCGGGATCCTCGGCCCCGACAAGCGCCTGAACGTGGTGGTGCCATCCTGCCTCTGCGAGGACCCGGACCGTGCGCGCAAGGTCGGGCGGAGGGCGCTGGCCATCTATCTCCCGCTGCCCGCCTACCGGCAGCAGTGGAAGCAGTGGGGCTTCGCGGACGAGGACTTCGAAGAGGGCGGAAGCGACCGCTTGATCGACACCGTCGTCGCCTGGGGGAGCGAATCCCGCATCCGCGAGCGGATGGAAGAACATCGTCGAGCCGGCGCCTCGCATGTCACCGTGAGCGCCCTCAATCCCGAAGGAGGCGAGCCCCACTGGAAGCTCTTCGAGGCTCTCGCCCCGCGCTGATGGAGCTGCTCGCGTCGGGATACGGCCTCGTCGAGGGGCCCCGCGTCGACGCCGAGGACGCGCTCTACTTCAGCGACGCGCGCGACGGCGGGGTCTTCCGCCGCGACGCGGGGGGGCGCGTCGAGACCGTCGTGCCGAAGCGGCGCGGCGTGGGTGGCATCGCCCTGCACGCGGACGGGGGCATCGTGATCTCGGGGCGTGACATCTGTCACGTGAAGGACGGCGTCTCGCGAACCGTCTTCCGGCTCGAGGACGTGCCCGGCTTCAACGACCTGTTCACGGACGCCCAGGGGCGCATCCTGGTGGGCTCCCAGCGCTTCAACCCCTTCGCGGAGGGGTCGGAGCGCATCCCGGGGGAGCTCTATCGGGTGGCCGGTGAAGGAGTGGGCGAGCGACTCTACGGCGAGGTCGGACTCACCAACGGAATCGGCTTCTCGCCCGACGGCCGCCTGCTCTATCACAGCGACAGCGACGCCGGCCACGTGATCGTCCACGACGTCGATGCGGACGGCTTCGTATCCGGGCGGCGCCCTCTGGTGCGCTGTCGGGGGGGAGCGCCCGACGGCCTCGCCGTCGACGAGGCCGGCTGCATCTGGGTGGCGCTCTTCGGCGGCGGCCGGGTGGCGCGCTACACGCCCGACGGCCGGCTCGACCGCAGCCTGGAGGTCCCGGCCGCCAGCGTCGCCAGTCTCTGCTTCGGAGGCGCCGACCTTCGCGATCTCTACATCGCCACGGGCGACAACCGCGAGGATCGCTCGCTGCGCGGCTGCGTCTTCCGAACGCGCGTGGACGAAGCCGGCCTTCCCGCACCCCGGGCGCGCGTCTGAGCGTGACCGGCGAAGCCGCCGCCAGGAAGGTCGTGGACTTGCGGACGACCCTCCTCGGTGGGGTCGTCGTCGCGCTGCTCTCGGCCGGGGCCCTGTGGCTGGCCGCGGACGGCTTCGATCCGAGCCGTCTGCATCTCTACGGGCTTCGCGGCCGGCTCAACGACCAGGCGGGATACGTGATGACGGCGCGGATCCTGGCCGACACGGGTTCCCTGGGCAGCGGAATCATCCTCCCCGCCTACGCGGACGATCCCGCCTCGCGGATCTACATGCCCGGCTACTACGTGGTGCTGGCGCTCTCCTACGCGACCCTGGGATACGGTGCCCTTCCGTCCCTGCTGCCGAGCCTGACCGCATTCGTCCTGGCGACCGCCTCCCTCTTCGCGATCGCTGCCCGACGCTATGGGCTGCTCGCCGGGACGGTGTCCGTCGCCCTCTTCGTCGCGCACGCGCCGAACGGGGTCTTCGCATTCACGGCCATGGCCGAGCTCTGCTTCCTGGCCGCGGGTGTCCTGGCCTTCGCGGTCTTCCTCTTTCTCGGCCCGGGCGCCCGCCTCGTCCTGGCGCCGGTGCTCGTGGGGATCCCCTTCCTGTTCCGCGAGACGGGGGCGCTGTGGTCGATTCCGATGGTGCTGCTCGTCTTCCAGGAGGCTCCCGAC
>JANQSB010000134.1 GCA_028284295.1 Myxococcota bacterium
TCCGACCTCGGGATCTCCCACCCCGCCATCCTGCACCACTTCGGCAGCCGGGAGGCCCTGATGCGGGAGCTCTCGCGGCATGCCTTCGCGAAGCTGAACGACGACCTGGTGCGGGCGCTCTCGCCGGAGGCCACCGGCGACGAGGTCTCGGGGTGGCTCGATCAGGTCTTCGAGACCTTGCGCGATCAGGGGCACGCCCGCCTGCTCGCCTGGGGAACCCTGACCGGACGACTCGCGGAGGGCGGCGACGACGACCCGCACCTGCTGCTCGACCTGGCCCGCGCTGTCCACGAGCGGCGGCAGGAGTCCGGCAACACGAGCGCAGCTTCGTTCGAGGATGCGGTCTTCTCGGTCCGGCTCGTTGCTGCCGCCCTGCTGGGCGATGCGTTGATGGGCAGCGTGCTGCGACGCAGCGCCGGAGTGGAATCCGACCCCGCGACGCGCGAACGATTCCGACGCTGGCTCGCACGCCAAGTGGACGCGTTGTTGCTGGCGCCGCGCTGACGCCCGCTCGTTCCACAGGAAACAGTTCGGTGCCGGCGCAGCGGGTCCGCTGGGGCTGGAACCGCGACTGCGACCGGAACCGGGGCTCGAGCTAGAAGAGCCCCAGCATGCGCCCGGCCAGTGCAAGTACCGCGACGACCAGCACCGGTCGCACGACCCGTTCGCCACCCGTGACGGCGAGACGGACCCCCGCGTAGCCGCCCGCGATGAAGCCGACGGTGAGCGCGATGGCGGGAACCCACTCGACCTGGTCGCTCCACACGAACACGGGAACCGCGACGGCCGTCAAGGCGGCGATGACCACCACCTTCACGCTGTTCGCGCGCACGAGGTCGTAGCCGGCCCGGGACAACGCGAAGATCAGCACGATCCCGATTCCTGCCTGGATGGCGCCGCCGTAGAGCCCGATCGCGAAGAAGACGAGCACGCGAACCGCCGGGGACCACTGCCGGATGCCCGCCTCGGCAGGCGGCTCGCGCGACGGCCGAAGGGTCGGGACCAGCATGGCCAGCATCACGACGCCGAAGATCCGTTCGAAGATCTCGGGAGTCACCCGCGAGATCCCGTAGGCACCGACCAGGCTCCCGGCCAGGGTGGGCAGCAGCACCGGCAGCGCGTCCCGGATCCCGGAGATGCCCTCTGCCCGGAAGCGCCAGGCCGAGGTCACGCTCTGGCACAGCACCCCGATGCGGTTGGTTCCGTTCGCCAGCGTGCCCGGCATTCCCAGCCAGACCAGCAGACCGACCGTGATCAACGAGCCGCCGCCGGCGAGGGTGTTGACCACGCCCGCCGCGAAGGCACCGGCTGCCAGGATCGAGAGCTCGAGGGCGTCCATCGGCGCGCGGGAAGATGCGGGGCCCGGGACCCGGACGCCAGCGAATCGGCCCCTGTGGCATGGCGCGAAGGGCGCGGGGCCGCGACTCTAGGGCGCCCATGACCGCCCCGACGACCCGTCCCCACGGCAGCTGGCCCACTCCGCTCACCACCGAACGCATCCTGTCCGGTGCGCTGCGACTCGGACGCGCCCAGATGGATCGGGGCTGGGTGTACTGGCTCGAGGGGCGACCGAGCGAGGGGGGACGTCAGGTCGTCATGCGCGCGAAGCCGGGCGTCGAGCCTCGCGAGGTGACGGGGGGCGAGGAGAACGTCCGGAGTCTGGTGCACGAGTACGGTGGTGGCGAGTTCCGCCTGCACGACGGCCGGATCGTGTACAGCGACATGGCGAGCGGCACGGTCCGCCTGCGGGACGTCGAGGGCGGGGCCCCGGAAGTGCTGTGCGAGGGACCCTCGCGCTACGCCGACTTCGCGTGGTCGCCCGACGGCACCTGGATCGTCGCCGTCGAGGAAGCGCCTCGAGAGGGTCGCGAGCCCGAGAACCGGCTCGTGGCGTTCCCGCTCGAGCGCGCCGACCTCGAGACCCGGGTCGTGGCCGACGGGCACGACTTCGTGAGCTCGCCGGTCTTCGCACCCGACGGGGCCCGTCTCGCCTGGCTGGCCTGGGAGCATCCGAACATGCCCTGGGACGGGACGCGGCTCTTCGTTCGCGCCTTCTCGGGCGAGGGCGCCGTCGGCGAGGCGCGCGTCGTGGCGGGTGGGGACGACGAGTCGATCTTCCAGCCCGGCTTCTCACCGGATGGCGTGCTGACCTTCGTTTCGGATCGGAGCGGCTGGTGGAACCTGATGCGCGAGGAGTCCGAAGGGAGCTGCCGGAACCTCTGCCCGATGGAGGCGGAGTTCGGAAGGCCCCAGTGGGTCTTCGGGATGACGACCTGGAGCCACCTCTCGAGCGACGAGATCCTGTGCAGCGTGTCGAGCGGGGGCTTCGACCAGCTCTGCCGCCTGCAGCTCTCGAACGGGGACCTCGAGCCCGCCGGCGGCGACGAGTCGAACGTGATCGGTCTCGAGGTCGAAGGAAATGCCGCCTGCTTCACGGGGGCGGGCCCGGATCGCGCGACGGCCATCGTCCATCTCGACCTCGCCACCGGCCGGAGCACGCGCCTGCGCGAGAGCTTCGAGGTGGCGCTTCCCGCCGAGGCGTTCTCGCGACCCGAGGCGATCGAGTTCCCCAGCGCCGACGGTCGCACGGCCCACGCCTTCTTCTACCCGCCCACGAATCCGGATTGCCAGGCGCCTCCTGGCGAGAAGCCGCCGCTGCTCGTGAAGAGTCACGGTGGGCCGACCTCCGCCACCCTGCCGGTGCTCAACCTGGCCATCCAGTACTGGACGAGCCGCGGAATCGCGGTGGTGGACGTCAACTACGGCGGCTCGTCGGGCTACGGCCGGGCCTACCGCGATCGTCTTCGCGGTCGGTGGGGCGTGGTCGACGTGGAGGACTGCGTGCAAGCGGCACGCTACCTGGCGGAGACCGGTCGTGTGGATCCGAAGCGCATGGCGATCAGCGGCGGCAGCGCGGGCGGCTATACGACCCTGTGCGCACTGACCTTCCACGATTGCTTCGCGGCGGGTGCCAGCCACTACGGCATCGGCGACCTCGAGTCCCTGGCACGCGACACCCACAAGTTCGAGTCCCGCTACCTCGACGCGCTGGTCGGCCCCTACCCGGAGCGGGCGGATCTCTACCGGGAGCGCTCGCCGATCCACTCCTGCGACCGGCTCTCGTGCCCCGTCATCTTCTTCCAGGGGCTCGAGGACAAGGTGGTGCCTCCCAATCAGGCCGAGGCCATGGTGGCGGCACTCGCGGAACGCGGTATCCCGTACGCGCACGTGACCTTCCCCGGCGAACAGCACGGCTTCCGGCGTGCAGAGAACATCCAGACGGCCCTCGAGGGCGAGCTCTACTTCTACTCGCGGATCTTCGGCTTCGAGGCCGATGCGCGACCTCCGGGTGTGGAGATCGTCGGGTCGCTTTCCGGGGAGGGGTCGTGAGCGCCCGCGCCCGATCGCGCTTCTTGGCCGCGCTGCTCGCCGTCGGGGTCGCGGGCTGTAGCAGCGGCGCCTGGGACTACGGTGCGCTGCGTTCGCGCCACCCGGAGCTGCGACAGTTCAGCGGGCATCGGCTGCACCAGTCGATGCCGTACTTCGCCCTGGCCGGCGAGGGGTTCGAGCTCTTCCTGTGTCGCTGGGCGACGGAGACGATCCCGGTCTGGCTTCCGCCCGAGCGGACGCCCCGTCAGAGCGCGGTCTTCGAGCGTGCGCTCGCCGCCTGGGAGGGGGCCGGCCTCGGGATCCGCTTCGACGCGAAGACCTGGCAGGGCACGCCACCCCGGACGGGCATCGTCTTCGAGCTGGTCGATGCCCAGGGTGCCCAGACGGCTACCACCATCGCCGACTGCGCGATCCCGCAGCAGGTCGAGCCGGGAGACACGCCGATCGACGCCGAGCTGCAGTACGCCTCCATCCATCTCAGCGTGGGCGGTGTCGACGTGTTCGGTCGTCCGGTCGCCCTGGATCCCCACGAGGTGCTCGGCGCGGTGGTCCACGAGATCGGCCACGCGTTGGGCTTCGCGGGCCACGTCGACCGCGGCGAGAGCGTGATGTCGTCCTACGGGCAGATCGACAACGTGCGGCGCTGGGGGCGACGCATCGAGGCGGGCGAGCCGCTCGAAGCGCCCAGCCTGGCGGCCCTGTATGCGCTCCCGTCCGGAGTCCGCGTGGGGTCCCTCCCGCTGGTGCGGGAGCAGCTCGACCCGCTCCGCGACGTCTCCGAAGCCGCGACGGTCGAAGGACTGCGGGGGCCGTGGTCCCGTTCCGGCTCGGAATCCGCGAGCCTGCTCTGGAGGAATCCAGCCGATCAGTCAGCGACGGTGGTGGTCGAGGACTGGCCGACGGCGCTGGAGGATCCGACCACGATCGCTCCGCGTCCGAATCGGCGCGCGCGTCTGCTCGGCGATCGTACGGGACGGCGCTAGCGGGCGGGGCTACTCGGTCCCCTCGATCACGCCCAGCCGGAAGCGCGCCTCCGCGTCCTCGGGGTCGAGCTCCAGCGCCAGGCGGATGTGCTCGAGCGCCTTCTCGGGCTCGGGCGGGTTCTTCTTGAAGAACGCCCAGGCGAGGTCGCTCTGGTAGGCGCACTCGTGGGGATAGAGATCGACGGCGTTCTGCAGGTAGTCGAGGGCTCCCCGGAAGTCGCCCATGTTGATGAGGATCTCGCCCTTGCGGTAGAAGGTCTCCGCCTGGGCGAGCACCTGGACGTCGATCTCCGGCATGCCGCCTTCGAGCTGCTGGTCGTAGCTCTTGCGTCGGTCCGGGTCGGCGAGCACCTCGTTGGCCTCGGCGATGCGTGCGAAGACCTCGCCCGCCTCGCTGCGGAGATCCTGCAGACCCAGCCGGGCGATGGCGTCCGGGTGGTAGCGCTTGGCGGCCAGG
The DNA here is from genome assembly GCA_028284295.1 of Myxococcota bacterium. Classification (GTDB taxonomy): domain Bacteria; phylum Myxococcota_A; class UBA9160; order UBA9160; family UBA4427; genus JAJDAN01. The sequence continues at coordinate 4,831 of JANQSB010000134.1, forward strand.
AAGTAGGCCTTGCGGACCGCGCCCTGTGCGGCGTCGGGCTCGATGTCGAGCAGCTCGTAGAAGGTCAGCGAGTCGAGTCGCTCCAGTCGGTCGAGGACCTCGGCGCGCATCTTCTCGGCTTCGGGGCTGGGCGCGCTGGCGGCACTCTCGCTTGCCCGGGCGGCGCTGCTCGTCGGTGCGGCGGTCGTCTCGGCAGCCGCTTCCGCGCCGGTGACCTGGATCTCGATCTCCGGCGCCGCC
>JANQSB010000150.1 GCA_028284295.1 Myxococcota bacterium
GGGCTGCCCCCCTTCGACGACCAGCACGTAGTCGGGATCGGCCGGCGCCCAGGCCGAACGCGTCCCACCGACCAGATTCGAGACGTAGACGTTGTCCGCCAGGGGCAGCCCCTGCTGGGGCTGGGTGTTGCCGGGCGCGACCTCGAAGTGATCGATGGTCACGACGCTGGGAGCGCCTGCCCCCACGTAGAGCACCTGGGAGTTCGCCGGATCGTTCCCGAGGTGAACCGCGTCCGCGATCGCCGGGAGCAGGTCGTTGCGGATGACGAAGCCGTCGTTCCCGCTCGGCACCTGGACGAACTGGAGCAGCTGCCCCGCACCCAGCCCCCAGACGAGCACCGAGTCCTCGACGCTCCCGTCCGGATTGGCGATGACGATCGCGCCCAGGGCGTTGACGCCACCGAGCCCGGCCCCCGCGCCTCCATCCTGGGAGGCGAGAGCCGCCGCCGCGGCCGCCGCCGTGAAGTCCAGCGCCTCCCCCGCCACCGTCGGAAGACCACCGCTGCGGCCGTCGAAGAGCCCCCAGCCATTGCTGCCCGCCAGGGTGACGAAGGGCCCCCAGCGGCGGTTCTCCGGCAGGCCGAAGCTGCCTTCTGCGACGGGACGCAGCGCCCGCGCGGCGAGGACCCGACCGGCATCCCCCTGGCTGCGCACGGCCTCGAAGACGACCTCTACGGCGTCGCCGGCCGCCAGCTGAAGGGTGGTCGAGAGGCTCGAGACGAAGCCGGTGTCGTCGTCTCCCAGCGCGTCACTCGTTCGGGTCGTTCCGGCGCCCCAGCCGTCGGCCTGCTGCGTGGGCGTGAGCTCGAGCGAGACGGCGACCTCCTCTGTGGCGCCGCTCACCTCGACCACGCTCACGAGCTCCTGAACCCCTTCTCCCTTGTCGCTCGCGACCTGCTCGTCCAGCTCGCTGCCGCCGCGCATGCGGAACTCGTCGTCTCCGCCCTCGGTCTGCACGCCGAGCCGATAGCTCGCTCGCGGCGTCGAGGCCGACGAGACCACCGCCGGAGCGACGACCAGGGTGCAGGGCGTGTCTGCCGTGCACCCTTCACGGCCCGGGCCCAGGTCGGATACGCAGCCTCCGGGCTCGCCACTGCAGCGCAGCTCACCCGACTGGACGTCGCAGGTGCTCTCCTCGCAGTCGGTCGTATGCCCGTCGCTCCTGGCCACACAGTCGTCGCAGGAGAGCTTCGCCCCTTCCGTGAGACAGAAGGACACGCGCGCGAAGCAGTCGAACTCGACCCCGGCCAGGATGTCGATGATCGAGCAGTCGTCACAGAAGAAGCCGAAGGCGTCCTCGGTGCAGACGCCGTCTCCGCAGTGCATGACGTAGTCGCCGCGGTTGCGCGTCTCGTTGCAGCCCGAGGCATCCGCGTTCGTACCCGGCATCGTGTCGGGGCACTCGTCGTCCGCGTCGACGACCCCGTCGCCGTCCGTGTCGGTCTGGGGGTCGTCGCACAGGAGGTCGGGCGAGAACTCGGAGGTCTCGGCGACCGCACCGCCGCCCCCGCCCGAGAGGTCGCGCGTCGCGGTCGCCGTGACCCGCAAGCCCTGGACGCAGAAGAAGGAGCCTTCCGGCGGGAAGGCGAAGCGGCCCTGTGCGTCCGCGATCGCTCGTCCCAGGAAGGTCTCGCCCTCGCCGTTCGCGGGATTGCCGATGCGCTCTCCCTGCTCGACGGCGTAGAGCTCGACGATCCCGTTCGGGATCGTCTGCCCGACCAGCTTCCCGGTCATCTCGTCGATCTCGAGAGGCTCGGGCCAATCGAGATCTCCGTTGCCGAACTTCGTCTCGGGGTTGGGCGTGACGCCCAGGGGGCGGATGTCGATGCCGGGACCCCGGTTGTTCGCCATCGACACCTCCGAGATCCGCGCGCGGGCGCCCTCCTCGACCCGCACGCCGGCCTGGTCCGAATTGGAGACGAAGCTCCCGCCCTCGATGTCGGCCAGGCTGTCGACGCCGACGACGGCCCCCGTCGCATTGTTCGTCGAGGTCCCGCCCCGCACGGTCACGACGTGTGTCTTGGCACGGATGAAGATCCCCGCCTGATCGCTCCCATCGATGTCGTTGTCGGTCAGGGTCACACCGACCTGCGGCGAGTAGACGGCTATCCCCTCGAACATGCCCGAGATGGTGTTCGACTCGATCTGGACTTCGTCCAGGGCCGCGTCCCTGACCAAGATCCCGGGCTGGGGCTCGATTCGGCCGTCCCGCAGGATCGTGTTCTCCCGCACCACCGTGCCCTGCGGCCCCAGGAGCAGGATCCCGATGCCATCGAGCTGGATCTGGTTGTTGCTGATCTCGGCGGGCACGACCCCCCCGAGCCGCTCGACGAAGCGAACCCCGTCGACGCCGCCGACCGATGCCAGCCTTCCGTCCACGGTGTTCTCCCGGAAGCGCAAGGGCCCGAGAGGCAGCTCTCCTTCGGCGCCGTTCGTGAGATCCACGATGGCGGCGTCCCGCGTTCCGAAGGCGAGCAGGGTGATGCCGTTGTCCACGACATCGACGTTGGTACGCGTGACGGCCAGTCCGCGGAGGATGTTGTTCTCCTGCACGACCACCGCCTCCGACGGCGCCGGGTTCAGAGGGACGCCCACCTCCAGGCGACCGAGGAGGTTGTTGCGGATCTCCCCGGAGACTTGTTTGGTCTCGAGCAGGCCCTGTCGCCGCATCTTGTTGTCGTCGATGACGAGAGCGACGTCTCCCGATGCGCTCAGGCGTTGGGGCTCGAAGAGCACGAACTCGTTCAAGCTCACGACACAGCCCGTGGTCTCCGAGAGCAGGAGGGCCAGGTCGTTGAACGACTCCTCGGCTTCGAACCGGTTCGAGACCACCCTGCAATCGCTGAGCGCACCCAGCGTGACGGCCGAGCTTCCCTGGAAGGTGTTGCCGAGGAGCAGCAGATCGCCGATCGGCGTCTGGCTGTTCGTGACGTCGGCGTCGCTGAACGTGACGTTCTCGATCCGGACGAGATCGGCCCGGATCTCGAGCTTCGCGTCGGAGATCGTGACGGCGCCCAGGATTCGCAGGCCGGACAGAGTCGACGGGATCGTGAGCGTCTCGTCCAGCGTGACCAGGGGGGTCGCGAAGGTGATCGTGTCACCAGGCAGGGCGAGATTCTCGATCGCGTGTCGCAGCGAGCCGACCCGATCGGCGCCGTCGAGCTCCTCCGTGACCACGATCGTCGTGCCGGCGACCGCCGCGTATGGCGCGAGCGAAGCCGCCAGCAGCGCGACGAGCCCCCAGGCCTTCGAGGCGCCGACCGCGCGCCAGCGGCGCAGGGCGAGCAGACACGACAGGGCTGCCAGCGAGAGCAACGGGGCGGCGGGCTCGGGCACCAGCTGGAGCTCCAGCTCGAAGCCCTCGCCTTCCGCCAGCTGGCTCGTATCGATCTGCCAGCGAGCGTCGCCCTCGGGCTCGCGCTGGAGCTGCAGGCGGGTCGGCGCCGGCGGGCCACCGATGGAGATCGTCACTCCATCGTTCTGGACCGCGATCCCCTCCATGCCGACTTCGCTGTCGCGCCCGACCCAGCCGACCTCGGCCAGCGACACGGGACCGCGCAGCACCAAAGAGAGCGAAGTGGCCTCGCCCGCCGCGTCGTCTTCGATCCGGGCCGAGAACAAGAGCGGCTCCGAACGCTCCGGCGGAATCACGTCGACGGCCAGCACGACCGGCTCCCCATCGCGCAGCAGCAGGACGAAGCCGAGAGCGCCTTCGCGCGAGAGATCGGCCACGCTGGCCGAGCCGAGGGTGCTGGCTCCGAGATCGATGCTCGCTGCCCGAGAAGTGCGGGGTGCTACCCCTCCGATCGAGACCACGATCAGCAGTGCCGCGAGAAGGGGGGCCTTGCCTTCCACACCGCCAGTATCCGATACGGCGCTTCCGGAGGGCAATTGCATTCCCGACCGCCGGGCCGACGGGCGGACGATCCGAGCCCAGCCCGAACCCAACGCTCGGCCCCCGGGGACGCCGAGGTGTTCCGGGCCTGCGTAGAGCCCCCCTAGGCGCGCCTTCGACGCCGGCCGACGATGCGGAGGAACACGAGACCCACGCCGAGTTGGAGCAGCAGGCCAGGCTCCGGCACTTCGGTCGCGCCGGCCGCCGAGCCGCACTCGGGGTCGTCCGGGAAGTCGACCCACCCGTCGCCGTCGTTGTCGATGCCGTCGTTGCAGGCGATGCAGGCATCACCGAGGCAGGGCAGGGCCTTGAAGTCCACGCCACAGCTCGGGCACTTCGCCGGGCTGGGAACGTAGAGCTGGAGCAGGTCGAAGAAGGCGGCATCGTCCGGACTGAGGGCGGGCTTGGGGGTTCCGGCGAGATCGAACCGGTCACACGGGGCAGCGCCGGTCGTTCCGCAGCTCTGCGCGCTCGTGCTCGGGTACGGGCCCCCCACCGGAATCGAGGCCTCGATCTCGTCTCGATCGGCCTGTGTGATCAGATCGTCGCCACCGATGAAGTCTCCGTCGCAGACGTTCCCGAAGCCGTCGGCGTCGTCGTCGAGCTGGCCCCCGGTGAGCGTTCGGTGGGCCGAGATCGACTGGGGGTCGAGGATCGGATTGTCGAGCAGGGTGCAGTTGTCGCAGGCGTCTCCGACGCCGTCGCTCGAGTCGCTGTCCTCCTGTCCGGGGTTGTGGATCGTCGGGCAGTTGTCGCACGGGTCGCCGACGTCGTCGCCGTCCCCGTCCGCCTGCGTGGGGTTGGCGATCGTCGGACAGTTGTCCGCGCCGTCCAGCAGGCCGTCGTCGTCGTCATCCGGGTCGCACACGTCGTCCTGGCCGTCGCCGTCGGTATCGATCGGGATGGGATTCGGATCGTCCGGGCAGCTGTCGCACAGGTCTCCCACGCCGTCGCCGTCCGCGTCGCCCTGGAGCGGGTTCGCGACGTTCGGGCAGTTGTCGCAGGCGTCGCCGATGCCGTCGCCGTCGGACTCTGCCTGAAGCGGGTCGGGATCGGCCGGGCAGAGGTCGCAGGAGTTGCCGACGCCGTCCGAGTCCGTGTCGGTCTGAGAGCTGTTGAAGTCGAGGACACACACGTCCGTGGCGTCCGGAACTCCATCGCCGTCGGTGTCGCCGACCTCGCAGGCGTCACCGAGCGGACCGCCGCCGGAGTCGGCCTGATAGCGATTCGGTACCCCGGGACAGTTGTCGCAGGCATCGCCCACGCCGTCGCCGTCCGCGTCGAGCTGGGTGGCGTTCGCGGTATTCCAGCAGTTGTCGTCGAAGCAGGGGACGCCGTCGGCGTCCCAGTCGCAGGTCGGGTCGTCGGGGAGCTGGTTGGCCGCCTTGAAGGCACTCCAGTTCACGAAGATGGGGGCCCCGATGACGCGAAGATCCGAGGTGTCGCTCGCGCCGACCGCGCTGCACGTCGTGGCTCCGCCGCTCAGCTGGCAGATGCGCGGGTAGTAGGCGCCGTCCGCCAGCCCGGCGAGCTGGGTGTCGACGCTGCAGAAGTCCCCGGCGACGTCGTAGACGCAGGACTGGGCGAGTACGACGGCACCGCTCTGATCCACGAGCTCCAGGCGGTCGAAGCGCTTTCCGGAGCTCGAGCCCCACTGGTTGTCCGGGTGGTTGACGGCCGAGATGCGCAGCGTGACTTCCTGATCGGCGACGTCGAGCAGCGAGCCCATGGGAACGGGCGGGTCGGCCGGATCGTCCCGCATCTCGTACTCGAGCGTGGCCCTGCGGGATCGGCTGACGTAGCAGTGGCGCGCTCGCATCGCGTCCACCAGGTCCTGCCGCGTCGCGACGCCGTCGGGCACCCAGCAGACGAGTGCTCCCAGCTTCGGCGATGGCGGGCTCGAGTTCGAGCAACCCTCGACCGGCAGGTCCAGCAGGTTCCAGCGGTGCGCGTCGCTGCCGAACGACGGGAAGACGCGGTAGCCGTGTTGGAGCGCGCGTTGGAAGGCGTCCTCCCACTCGATGAACCCGGCCTGCGCCACCTCGACGCCGTGCACGAAGATGTCGCTCATGCCAGCCGGTGCCGTGACGGGGTGGAACGGCGTCATTCCGTTGATCCAGCCCCACCGGGGGTGGGCCTGGATCAGGACTCCGCCCTCGTCGTGGACCCAGCGGTAAAGCTCCCCCTCGTCCTCGCACTCGTGGAAGTCGCCCTGCCACCCCCGCAAGCGACCGCAGATCCGATCGGACAGGCCGGGCAGGACGGCGATCTTGTGACCGCCCTCGCCAGCCAGGGGTCCCTCGGCCATCGAGCTGCTGTTGGTGTACTCGCGTCCCGAGAGGGCGAGGAATCCGCCCGCGGGATCGTTGCGGGCTTCCGCCGCCGTCGACAGCGACGCGGCTTCGTTCCATGGAGGCGATACGTAGCCGCCGAGGTCGTAGTCCCGAAGACCCGCCGGGTCTGGCGTCACCACCGGGTTCCCGCCGCTGTCCAGGATCGGCTGGGAGGCGGGGTCGGTCCACCATTGATAGGCCCCCTCGTTGCCCCCCACGCCTCGGCCGTCGGGGTCGCCCGTCAGTCCGCCGTTCGGAGCGCGGTCGTGGTGGGACAGGATCGCGAAGTCGTATCCGACGCTGTGGTGGTGGTCGAACAGGCCGATCGGGTCTCCGAAGGCGTGCGGGCACGCGGACTCCTGACCGGTCAGATGCTGGTGGGCCTGGAAGTGGTTGAGAAGGCTGCCCGAGTGCTGGTGGGCGTCCCCGGCGATCGGCTGCAGGCCGGAATAGGGGCTCTGTGCCGACGCGGTCGAGGCGATCGACGCGAAGGCGACGGCGAGAGCCAGAGCCACCGGGGGGCGCTTCACAGCAGCAAGGACAGCGAGACTGAATCGCAAGATGGATCCCTGGCTCGAACGAGCATCATCCCTTGGACCGAACGTCACGAAGTGCCGACTCGTGTCGGACCGCCGCGCACCACGCAGGTCTGCGATGGGACGCTGCCAGGCTCGAAGCCGCAGGAGTCGAAGCGGGTGTTCCTCGACACACTGGCACAATCTCGCATCTGAATTCGATTCAGCTCTTCGTTCGTTGGTTGCTCACCGGCCGTTCGAGCCGGAGCCTCGCCGGCGATCTGTGAAAATCTTTTCCTAGAATCCCCGATCGGTTTCTGCATCCTTGCTAGTCGATCGATCTCCTGCCCTGACGGGTTCGTCCCCGAGTGCTCCGAATAACGTGGCAAAATCAGTGCCCTACGGGCAGGCGAGGCACCTAACGACCGCCCGCCGACGAGCTGGCCCCAAGTTTGCACCGGAGTCCAACCGGGAAGGGGAGGCTGTCCAGCGCCATACTGGCCTGGCGGGCGACTTGCGCCTCCTTGTTTGGAGGTGCGGATTGCGTTGCTCGAGAGCTCTCGCTGGTCTCACGTTGATCGCGTTCGTCGCCATCTTCGGCGGCTCGCCGGCCCAGGCCATTCCCATCGGGGGCATCGAGTTCCCGGGCGGAGTCTCGTCCTTCGCGGACCTCGTGGTCAGCTACACCCCGGGACCCGAGGTCTCCGGCCCGTACCTCGACTCGTCCCAGGCGTTGGGCGTCCCCGACGGCACCAACGAGACCAACTTCGTATCGCTCGGGCACCAAGGCACGCTGATCGTCCAGTTCACCGACAACTCGTTGACGACATCCGGTGACGCGACGGCGGACCTTCACATCTTCGAGCAGGGCAACCAGGTCGAGCCCTTCAACGTCGCCATCTCGACGGACCTGATCACCTGGATCGACCTCGGCGACGTCTCCGGCCAACCGACCAGCATCGACATCGACGGTGCCGCCGGTGTCATGCCGGGCACGATGTACTCCTACGTCCGCATCATCGACCTCATGCCGAACACGAGCCTGGACCCGTGGGGAGGAGCGGACATCGACGCGGTGGGCGCCATCTCGTCGGTCCCCGAGCCGACGACCGGGTTGCTGCTCGCCAGTGCCCTGGGTGTCTTCGGCCTGGCGAGGCGCCGTTCCTAGCGGCAGGGCGCGCGGCCACCAGGGCGTCGTCGGGCGTACGCGCATGCGTCCGCCCTGCGCCGATGCCCCGTGTCCCGGATCCACGTCTCGTTCGGACGCCAGATCGGCCGGACTCCGAGACGAGGAGGGTGGTGGGCTCAGCCCGCTCCGCGCGAGATCGAGTCGCGCAGGGCGGCCTCGATCGTCGAGGTGGTCTGGATCGATCCGAGGTCGATGCCCAGCTCGGCGATGGTCTGCGCGATCGAGGGCGAGATCCCCGAGATGATCGTGCGGCATCCCATCAGCACGGCCGCTCGCGCGATCTTGATCAGGTGGTTCGCGACGGCGGTATCGACGACCGCCACGCCGCCGATGTCGAGCAGGAGGGTACTGGCCCGGGTGTCCGCGATGCTCTCGAGGGCCTTGTTCATGATGTCGACCGAGCGCTTCGAGTCGACGATGCCGACGATCGGCGCGAAGAGGACGCCATCCCAGATCTTCGTGACGGGCGTCGACATCTCCAGCAGGGCGAGGCTGCGCTTCTCGACGTCGAGCGTGATGTCCGAGGCGAACTTCACGATCTTGAGCGGCTCGCCGTCCGCATCCAGAATGGGGTTGTAGGAGGCCTGCAGCCAGATCTCGCGGCCGTCCTTCGAGACGCGCTTGAACTCCCCGGACTCGTACTCACCGCGCGCGAGCCGTTGCCACAGCTGCGCGTACTCGGGCGACTCGGCGAAGCCGGGCTCGCAGAACATGCGGTGGTGCTGGCCGACGACCTCGTCGAGTGAGTATCCGAAGATGCGCAGGAAATTGTCGTTCGCGGCGATCACGGTGCCGTCGAGCTCGAACTCGATGACGGCCTGGACCCGGTCGATCGCGGTGATCTTGCCTTCGTACTCTGCGTTCTGGAGCTTCTCGGCGGTTACGTCCGTCGCGAACTTGATGACGCGGACGGTGTTCCCCTCGTCGTCGAGGACGGGGTTGTAGGAGGCCCGCAGCCACACCGCCTTCCCGTTCTTGGCGATCCGACGGAACTCGGCCGCACGGAGCAAGCCGTCTCGCAGCTCGTCCCAGAACTTCGCGTACTCGGGAGACGCCGCGTACGCGGGGTCGCAGAACATGCGGTGGTGCTGCCCGAGGACCTCGTCCGCCGAGTAGCCGAAGGTGCGCAGGAAGTTCTCGTTGGCGGAGAGGACCTTGCCCTCGAGATCGAACTCGATGATCGCCTGAGCGCGATCGAGCGCCTGGTAGACGGCCTCCAGGTCGCGCGCACTGAGCTTCTTCTGGGACTTCCTTGCCGCCATCGATGGGCCTCCGTGGCGGGTCGTGCCCGCTGCTGGGCACGCGAGCGTAACCCAGGCCGTCGACCGGTCCAGGCACTTCCCGCACCTCAGGAACGGCCTTCGCTAGCATGCCCTCCCCCGATGTCCGCAAGCGCAGACACCTCCCGAGTAGCGATGCAGCTGAGCCGAGAGGTCGTCGTCGCGTCGATCCAGGTCGACCTCGACGAGGCCGTTCTCGAGCGCTTCGAGGCCGATCTGCTCCAGCGGGTCCACGAAGCCGGCCCCCGTGCGGTCTTCCTGGACGTGTCGGGCCTCGAGACCCTCGACGCCCACGAGTTCGCGGCCCTCCGCCGCATCGGCCGATCCGCGACCATCATGGGAACCGAGGCCGTCATGGTCGGTCTCCGCCCCGGCGTCGTGTCCGCGCTCGTCGAGATGGACGCGGATGTCGAGGGGCTTCGCACGGCCATCGACATCGACGCAGCCTTCGCGCTGATCGAGCCGGCTCCCTCCGCGGATCACGCGGCCGACGGGCCGGCGGAGCCGGACGACGACTTCCTCGCGAGCCTCGAAGAACCCGACGAGGAGACAGAGCCGGCGGGTCGCGAATGACGGGGGAGGTCCAGGTCCCGATCCGGGGCGAGACGGAGGTCCGGCGCGCCGTGCTGGAATCGACCCGCTTCGCACAGGAGACCGGCTTCGACGAGACTCGCAGCCGGATGATCGCCACGGCCGTCTCGGAGCTGGCGCGCAACATCCTCAAGTACGCAGGCTCGGGACAGCTGCGGCTCCGGCGGGTCTCCAGCTCGCGAGGCGCCGGAGTCGAGATCGAGGTGAGCGATCACGGTCCCGGCATCGCCGACGTCGAGGCAGCGATGAGCGATCACTACAGCTCGAGCGGCACGCTGGGCATGGGGCTGCCCGGCGTGAAGCGGATGATGGACGAGTTCGACCTGCACTCGGAGCCGGGCCGTGGCACGCGCGTCACCGCGCGCAAGTGGGTCGACGCGTGAGCGCGGCCATCGAGCACGCGGCGGTGGTCCGGCCCTGCCCGGGGGAGCGGGTGAGTGGCGACGCGACCATCGTCCAGCCCATCGAGGCGGGACTCCTGGTGGCCATCGTCGACGTGCTCGGCCACGGCGCCGACGCACACGAGCTCACCCACGTCATCGAGGACTTCCTGGAGGCCCACGCGATGGCCGACCTGGAGGCCCTCGTCTCGAACCTCCACCAGCGCCTCCGGGGCACCCGAGGCGCCGCGGTCGGCCTCTGCGCCTTCGACCTCGGATCCGGCAGCCTGGCCTACCTCGGGGTCGGCAACACCCGCATCCGCCGCCTCGGGGCCTCCGACACCCGACTGGTCTCTGCGGACGGCGTGCTGGGGCAGAACATGCGGACCCCGCTCCTCCAGTCGCTGGATCTCGCGCCGGGGGACCTCGTCCTTCTCTATACCGACGGGGTGAGCGACCGCTTCAGCACCGCCGACTATCCGGGCATCCTCCAGCACGCGCCCAAGGACGTGGCGCGCAACGTCGTCGATCGCTTCGGCAAGGGCCACGACGACGCAGCGTGCATCGCGATACGGTACGCCCCATGATCGTTCTCGGGCGGATCGGCCTGCAGCATCGAACGGCGGTCCATGATGCGCGGAACAAGATGCGCGGGCTCGCTCACGAGCTCGGGTTCAGCCGCATCGAGGTCACGCGGCTCGCGACCGCGGTCAGCGAGGGCGCCCGCCGCCTGGTCCAGGGCGGGGCGCAGGAGCCGCGCATCACGGTCGCGCTCGATCGATCGGGCGGACGTCTCGTCCTCGACTTCGAGGGCCGGAGCGGCGTGCCGGATCTCGTCGCGCTCTCGGGCTTCTTCGACAGCCTGCACACGAGCGGTGCCGCCGGCTTCGCGGGCGTTCGTGCCACGCGACGCCTGCCGACTTCACGCGTGGAGATCAGCGACGGGTTCATCGCCGCGCAGTCCGCGCGGATCCAGGACCTCTCCCGGGAAGAGCTCGTGGACCAGATCCAGGAGAAGAACCGCGAGCTCGAGCGGCACAGTGCCGAGCTCGAGCAGACCGTCGCCCAGCGGACGGAAGAGCTGAAGCACGCGATGGAGGCGGCCGAAGGCGCGAACCGCGCAAAGAGCGGCTTCCTCGCGAACATGAGCCACGAGCTGCGGACCCCGATGAACGCCATCATCGGTTACAGCGAGATGCTCATGGAGGACGCCGAGGACGAGGGCAACGACGACGCACTCGAAGACCTGAAGAAGATCCACGGCGCCGGCAAGCATCTGCTCGAGCTCATCAACGACGTGCTCGATCTGTCGAAGATCGAGGCCGGCAAGATGGACGTCTACCTCGAGACCTTCGAGGTGCCGTCGCTGGTCGAAGGCGTCGTGGCCACCATCGACGCGCTCGTCAAGCAGAACGGGAACCGACTCGTCGTGGATCTGGATCCGTCTCTGCACGAGATGTACGCGGACGCCACGAAGGTCCGACAGGCGCTCTTCAACCTGCTCAGCAACGCCGCGAAGTTCACCCACGAAGGCGACATCACGCTGCGGATCCAGGGCGAGGAGATCGGTGGCGAGCGCTGGGTGCGAATGGCCGTCTCGGACAGCGGCATCGGCATTCCCGCAGACAAGCTCGACCACGTGTTCGAGGAGTTCTCGCAGGCCGACGACAGCACCACCCGGGACTACGGCGGCACGGGGCTCGGCCTGCCGATCACCCGCCGCTTTTGTGAGATGATGGGGGGCGAGATCGACGTCGAGAGCGTGGCGGGGGAGGGCTCGACCTTCACCATCCGGCTGCCGCTCTTCGTTCGCGACGCCAGCCCGGGGCGGGAGGCCGACACGCCGGCGGCCGTCACCCCCGAGCCCGGTGACGAGCCGGTCGTGCTCGTGATCGACGATGACCCCAACGCGCTCGACCTGCTGAGCCGCACCCTTCAGGGCGCAGGCGTTCGCGTGGTGACCTCGGCCGACGGCCGCGAGGCGCTCCACCTCGCGCGCGAGCTCCACCCGGCGGCGATCACGCTCGACGTCCTGATGCCGGGGATGGACGGATGGGAGGTCCTCGGCGAGCTCCGCGCGGATCCGCAGACCCGCGACATCCCCGTGATCATGGTCACGATGACC
>JANQSB010000151.1 GCA_028284295.1 Myxococcota bacterium
GGCGGCGCAACGACCGACGCGGAGTCCTCTCCCGCCAGCTCGAGGTCCGCGCTCTCGTCGGCCAGCTCGACCACCACCTCTCCGGCCGGCGAGGCGACCGGCTCGGGGCCGACCGGCGCCACCGGGGCCGCGCCCGGGCTGTCGATCTCGAGCTCCAGGTCCGCGTCGTCGCCGGTGTCGAGCCCGTCGGGGGCCCGGCCCTCGAGCGCGAGGTCCAGGGCATTCGGGTCGTCCGCGATGGCGTCGGCGTCGGCGATCGGAGGCGCGCTGTCGAGCTCTACCGGGTCCTCGGAGGGCTCTTCCTCGTGCGCCGCGATCACGGGCTCGTCGAGCACGTCGTTCTCGAGGGCGTCGACGTCGAGCTCGTCGCTCTCCAGCTCGCTCTCGTCCAGGTCCTCGGCCAGCACCTCGAGCTCGTCGGAGGCGTCGAGAGCAGCCGGCGGAGGCGAGGGCAGGGCAGGGGTCGCTTCGGGCTCGATGCCCCCATCGTCGTCGTCCGGAAGGACGCCGAGCTCCTCGTCGGGCTCCGGCATGCCCTCGACGGTCTGGACCCGGGCGGCCGGGTCTTCGGCCAGGATCGAGGCCAGCTCCTCGTCCGAGAGACCGGAAGACAGCGTGATGGAGGTCTGCGCCTCGGCTCCGGTCTCCGGATCGCGGGCCTTCACGCTGACGATGCCGTCCGCGTTGATCTCGAAGGTCACCTCGATCTCGACCTCGCCGCGCTTGGCCTTCTTGAATCCGGAGAACTCGAACTGTCCCAGGAGCTCGTTGTTCTCGGCCTCGCGCTGGTCTCCCTGGTAGACGCGGATGTCGACGGTCTCCTGGTAGTCGGAGAAGGTCGTGAAGACGCGGGTCTGCTCGATCGGCACCGGCGTGTTGCGCTCGATCACCGGCTCGGCGAGGCCGCCCGCCACGCCGATGCGCAGGTCGAGCGGGGTGACGTCGAGCAGGAAGGACTCCGCGGTCTCGTTCACCAGCGAGTTGGCGTGGATCGCAGCGCCCATGGCCACGACCTCGTCCGGGTCGACGTCGGCCTTCGGGTCCTGCTGGAAGTAGGCCTTCACGGCCTCCCGGATCACCGGCAGCCGCGTCGGGCCGCCCACCAGGATCACGCCGTCCAGATCCTGCACGGTGAGATCCGCCTGCTGCATGGCCTCGTCGCAGACCTTGAAGGTGCGCTGGATGAGGTCCATCACCAGGCTCGAGAACTCGTCGCGTGCGATGCTGCGCTGGATCGAGCGGGCCTCGCCGTCCTCGCCGACGAGGATGTCCGGGATGCGGATCTCCACCTCCTCGTCCACCGAGAGCCCGCGCTTGGCGGCCTCGGCCGCCACCTTGAGCTTCTCGAAGGCATAGGGGTCGTTGCGGATGTTGATCCCTTCCTGCTGGACGAACTCGTCCGCCACCAGGTCGATGATGCGGTCGTCCAGGTCGTCGCCGCCGAGGAAGGTGTCACCACAGGTCGAGAGCACCTCGAAGATGTCCTTGCCGATCTCGAGGATGGAGATATCGAAGGTGCCGCCACCGAGGTCGTAGACGGCGACACGCTGATCGAGGCCCTTGCCGAAGCCGTAGGCGAGGGCGGCTGCGGTGGGCTCGTTGAGGATCCGCAGCACCTCGATGCCCGCGATCTTGCCGGCGTCCTTGGTGGCCTGGCGCTGGTTGTCGTTGAAGTAGGCGGGCACCGTGATCACCGCCTTGCGGACCTCTTCGCCGAGACGGGTCTCGGCGAGCTGCTTCATCTCCCGCAGCACCATGGCCGAGATCTCGGGCAGGGAGAACGCCTCGTCGCGGATCTGGATGCGGACGCCGTGGTTCGGCCCCTCGATGATCTCGTAGGAGCAGATCGCCTGGGCCTTCTTGACTTCCTCGGAGAAGAAGTACCGGCCGATCAGGCGCTTGGCGGACGACACCGTGTGCTCGGGGTCGTGGATGATGTTCGCGCGGGCGGCATTGCCCACCGTGATCGAGCCGTCCTCGGCGAAGGAGACGACGCTCGCCGAGGTGTGCTCGCCGTAGGCGTTCGGGAGGACTTCGACCTCGCTGCCGTGGACGGTCGCGACGCACGAGTTGCTCGTTCCCAGATCGATTCCGATGGCGCGTTCGGCCATGAAGGCCTCCTGTACTTCCGATTTCGAGCGCGTCGCGCCCCGGGGCTTCGAGACGCTTCGGTGCCCTGCGGGGGGCGCCCCCTCTCGGTGCGATATCGGCAGGCCAGAGTCCATTCCTGAGCGCGGAAGTGCCCGGCGTCACAAGGGTTCCCGATGGCCGGCCCGCGGGGCCCGTGCTACCTGAGGGGGTGCTGCGGCAGGCCGCCCGAGCCAGGAGAAGCCCTCATGTCCGGTCACTCCAAGTGGTCGACAATCAAGCGGAAGAAGGGCGCCGCCGACGCCAAGCGGGGCAAGATCTTCACCAAGCTGATCCGCGAGCTGTCCACCGCCGCCCGGATCGGGGGCGCGGACATCGACTCCAACCCGCGCCTGCGCCTCGTGGTCGACAAGGCCAAGGGCGCCAACATGCCTAAGGACAACATCGAGCGGGCGATCGCCAAGGGCGCCGGGAACCTCGAGGGCGAGCAGTACGAGGAGGGCGTCTACGAGGGCTACGGGCCCGGGGGCGTGGCGATCCTGTGCGAGACCCTCTCCGACAACAAGAACCGCACCGTCGGCGAGGTCCGTCACGCGCTGACCAAGAACGGGGGCAGCCTGGGGCAGTCCGGCTGCGTCGCGTACCTGTTCGACAAGAAGGGCATGCTGAGCGTCGGTAGCGAGGCTCTGGACGTGGACGCCCTGATGGAGGCCGCCCTGGAGGCGGGCGCCGAGGACGTGGTCGAGGGCGAAGACGTCGTCGACGTGGTCACGGCGCCGGGCGACTTCGAGTCGGTGCGCGACGCGCTGGGCAGCGCGGGCTTCGAGGCGGCGAACGCGGAGATCACCATGCAGCCGAGCACCACGGTGAAGCTCCAGGGCAAGGAAGCGGAGAGCATGCTCCGCCTGATGGACGCGCTCGAGGACCTCGACGACGTCCAGAACGTGTACGCGAACTTCGAGATCTCCGACGAGGAGATGGCGAAATACGCCTGAGCTCGCGGCATCGGGGCGGGGCCCCGGTGCGGGACGGGTCGAGTGGCGGGAGCCAGCGCGGGGGGTGCTGGAATGCGGATCCTGGGAGTCGACCCCGGCTCGAGCGCGACGGGCTGGGGGGTCGTCGAGCGAGCCGCCACCGGAGCCGGCGTGGTCCACGTCGCCCACGGCACGATCCGACTCGCGGCGGGCCAGCCGCTCGCCGAGCGCCTGGCGGTCCT
>JANQSB010000157.1 GCA_028284295.1 Myxococcota bacterium
GAGTTCGTGATCCAGCGCTTCATGGCTTCCTCCCGAGCGAGCCTTCGGGCTCGTCGAGTCGGTGCCGGGGGCCGCGCGGGAGGTTCCTCCGCGGCCCGGGCGGACCCGCCCCGCCATTGGACACCAGGGCTCGGAGACCAGGGCTCGGAGATCAGGGCTCAGCGTCCCAGGTCCAGGGCCAGATTCGACATCTCGATTCCCCGGACGAACTGACTCACCTCGTCGTGGTCACCCATCTGGAAGAAGGCGAAGGAGATGCCCGTTGCGGGCTCCGCGAACCCGATCTGGCCGCCGGCTCCGGGCCAGCCGAACGCGGTCGGCGAGCGGCCCCAGGTGGTGCCGAAGCCGGCCCCGATCACGACTCCCAGGGTCCGGTTCGCCGGGAGCTTCATGAGGGGGTCGGGGAGCGTGCACCGGACGTGACCGACCGCATCGGCGAGCACCCCCGGCTCCCAGATGCCCGCCGGGTCGTGGAGCAGGCCCTGGTAGAAGCGCGCGAGATCCGCGGCCTTCATGACGCCGCCGCCGCCGGGCTCTCCGGCCTCGATCTTGGCCACGTAGTCCCAGGCGCTCCGCGTCTTCTCGTCCGCTGCGTCCGAGAGCTGGGCGACGTCGGAGAGGCTCTCGCGGGGGAGCCCGAGCAGCCGCGGAAGCCCGAGCGGACCGGTGACGCGCTCCTCGACGAAGTCCCGGAAGTCCTGGCCGCTGATGCGCTCGATCAGCTCGGCGAGCACCCAGTGTGCCGACATCCCGTGGTAGACGTAGCGGGTGCCGGGCTCGTACTCGAGCGGCCACTCCGCCATCCGGGCCCGCCGGCGAATCGGATCGGCGCCCTCCTCGGAGGGCATCGGTGCGTTGGGGAAGCCGCAGGTCATCACCAGGACCTGCTCGACGCTCACCGCCTGCTTGCCGTTGCGACCGAACTCCGGGAGGTAGTGGGCGACGGGCCGCTCGACCTCCAGCCGCCCCTCGCCGATCAGGACCCAGGTCGCCGCCGACACGATCGGCTTGGTGGCCGAGGCCACCCAGAAGCGGGTCGTCTCGGAGGCACTCCCGAAGGAGCGCGTCCACGCGACCTCGCCGTCGCGCGCCACCGCCACCTGACAGGCGGAGAGCCCCTCTTCGATGTGTCGCGCGGCGGCCCGTTCGAGGGGCCGCGTGTCGAGGCCGGCGTTCATGCCGGCTCGGGGTCGCTGCCGGCCCGGCGGAGCGCCAACAGCTTCTCGTGCCGGAAGGGGAGGATCTCGACCGTCTCGAAGCCGGGGAAGCCGTCGCGGACCCGCTCGAGCGCCCAGCCGTGGACGTTGAAGAGCTGGCGCCGGGACTCGTCTCGCAGTCCGCTGACGAGCACCAGCCCGCCCGGCGCTGCCGCTCCCGCGAGATTCTGGAGCGCTGCCTGCAGGTCTTCCTCGCGGACGATGTGCTGGAGCACCTCGATCACGAGGATGAGGTCGAAGGGGCGCGGAAGCGGGTCGCGACAGAAGTCCCCGCACTCGAACCCGTAGCCCGGCAGCTCGCTGCGCAGGCCGTCGAAGAGCACGTCGCTGATGTCGAAGCCGCAGTAGTGGCGGGTCCCCAGCGCGTGGAGGGCGCGCGCGTAGTAGCCGTTGCCGACTCCCACCTCGAGCACCCGCGCGCGCGTGAAGTCGACGCCCTGACGATCGCAGAGGGCGACCAGCGCCTCGCGATCCGCGTCGTAGCGTGCGCGGTTCTCGGCGTCGGGCAGGCCCTCGTCGCCGGGCCCGCGCAGGGAGTCCCCGTGCGAAGCGAGCCGGTCGTTCCAGTAGCGCTTCGCGTCGTAGCCGTCGCCCTGGGCGTAGCGGCGTCGCTCGATCACGAGCTTCCGGAAGGCCCGGGCCAGCGCGCCCAGCGGGTCGTGACGCAGCCGCGTCAGGCTGCGCTCCAGCACGCTTCGCGACTTCGGCCCGCTCACGGTCCCGGAGTCTACCCCGGGCCCGGTCACCCGCCGCGAACGAGCGCGGCGTAGCGCTCGGCCAGGCCTTCCCAGGCGAAGTGCCGTCGGGCGGCCGCCCGCACGGCGCTGCGGTCGGGTGCCGGCGCGCGGAGTGCGGCGGCGAAGCTCTCCACGTCGCCTTCCGGGACGAGGCGACCGGTCTCTCCTTCGACCACGGCATCGGGAATGCCGTCGATCGCCGCGGCCACGCTGGCGAGCCCGTGACAGGCCGCCTCGATCAGACTGATCCCGAAGCCCTCGAGATCCCCCGGCACGCGGCGGTTCGGCATCACGAAGCGGTCGGCGACCTCGAGGAATCCCGCCTTGTCCTCGTCGGAGACCGCGCCGGGGAGCAGCACCCGCTCCGCGACCCCGGCCTCCCCGGCGGCCCTTCGGATCCCCTCCCGTTCGGGTCCCTCCCCCGCGACGCAGTACACGAAGCTCTCCGGGAGAGCCGGCAGCACCTTCGACACGAACCACACGTGCCCCTTGCGCGGGATCAGCCTCGCGATCGAGAAGAGGAGGCGGCGATCGCCGAGCTCGAAGCCGTGGCGGGACTCGAGCACCCGAAGCTCGGTGGGTGGCGCACCGGGTCGCCGCAGGTCGATGCCGTTCGGGATGACGTGGCAGCGCGCGGCCAGGACGCCCCGCGCCAGACACTCCTGGCGCGTGGCGTGGCTCACGCACACCACGGCGTCCGCGGCCCCGAGCCAGCGGGGGATGAAGCGCTGATAGAGGGGGTGCGGAAACACGACGTCGAGACCGTGAGCCGTCACGCTCACCCGGGCGGCGGAGCTCCAGCGGACGAGCGGCACGAAGAGTGCCAGGGCGGCGTCTCCGAGGTGGACGTGGGTGTAGCGGCGGCGATGGCGCAGCAGGTGGGCCGCGACCCGCAGCCCGAAGAGGGGAATCCCCCGGTGTCCGTGCCGGTTGGCGAGCAGGTCGAGATCGAGGACGCGGGACAGATTCTGGTACAGGTCGAAGCAGTACTGCTCCATGCCGCCGCGAATCGGCGGATAGTTGCGCGCGACCAGCAGGACGCGCGGCGTGCTCACGTCGTCTCGAGCTTCGCGCGCCACTCGGGCTCTCCCCCGTAGCCGTACTCCTGCATCAGCTCGCCGCAGAGCTCCTGCACGGTCCGGCACTCGCCCGGGCTCCAGTCGGTCCAGCTCGCGGCCTCGTGGCGGCTCGCGTTGAAGCGCTGATGGGGCGAGACGCGGGCGTCGGTCCCGCCGCCCTCCCCGTCCTCGTCCCGGAAGGGCAGCTCCAGGTGGGCGCAGATGGCCTGCAGGCCGCTGGCGCGCTCGTCGACGAGCTCCTCGAAGCGGACCCGCAGGTAGTGCGGCCCCTGCCCGCCCTGCTGCTGGATGGTGCGGTTGATCACCGCCCATGCGACCGCGTAGCGCTCCACCAGGGTCAGGGGTCTCTCGATTCCGAGGGTCCGCCGCGGGTCGGGCAGCCAGTGCGGGACGATCGCACCCGCGAGCCGCTTGAGGCCGCGGTCGTTCCCGTGGCCGAGAGCCGATCGGATGGCGTCGCGCGGATCGCGTACGACGTGCACCACCGAGAGATCGGGCCATAGCTCGGTCATCAGGTCCACGAACGCGTACAGCAGCCCGTTCGACTCGAGGTAGAGGTCCGCGCGCTCGCGCAACGACTCGACCCGACGCGCGCGGAACTGCACCAGGGCCGAACGCAGGCGCTGCGGGTCGACCGCGCCCGCCACGCGCGCGTTCGAGAGAATCCGGAACAGGCGGGAGGGGCTCGGCTCGTGGCGCGCGATGACGTGGTCGAAGTTGGCGTCGAAGTAGCGCGCCAGGAACTGGGTTCCCGTGCGGCCCGAAGACAGGACGACGGCCACCCGCGGCGCCACCGGGTCGCGTCTCGCCATTCAGTGCAGGCTGCCGGGCTCGATCAGGTGGAAGCGCGCCACCTCGGCATCGAAGCCTTCGGTGTCGGACTCCGGATAGATCATCTGGAAGCTGCCTTCCATGCTTCCGGAGGGGGTCTGGAGGGGACAGCCCGAGGTGTACTCGAAGTCCTCTCCGGGCTGGAGGAGCGGCTGTGCGCCGACGACGCCGGGGCCCCGCACCTCTTCCACGTGGCCGGTGGCGTCGGTGATGATCCAGTGGCGGGTCAGCAGCTGCACCGGCGCGTCTCCCTCGTTCGAGATGCGGATGCTGTAGAGGAAGAACCACTGGCTGTTGGCCGGATCCGAGTGCTCCTTCGAGTAGCGCGCGCGCACCTCGACGCGCACGCCGTGGGTGAGGGCTTCTGACGAGAGCGCTCCTCGGGCCTGGGACACGGCCAGAAATTAGCGGAGGAATCCCGCCGATCCGTTCTGTCGGCGCACGACGGGTGGTAAGCTGGCGCGTCCGGGGCGAACGGGCGCCGGCTCACCGGGGGGGAGGTGTCGTGCATCGCATCGCTGTCGGAGCAGGGGCCGCGCTGCTCTGCGGCACGCTCGCGTTCCTGGCCTGCCGTTCTCCCCTCTCCACCACCGCCCCGCCCGACGGCAACCAGCGTCTGGGGCGCGGCGTCGTTCCCGTCCACTACACCCTCGATCTGCGCATCGACCCCGCCCAGGAGCGCTTCTCGGGCAAGGCCACGATCGTCGTGCAGATCGAAGAGCCCACCCGGCGCATCGTGATGCACGGTGCCGACCTCGACCTGAGCGAGGTTTCCGTCGAGATCGACGGCCAGCCCTGGGACGTCGCCCCGATCCAGGGCACGGGTGGCGGGCTCGCCCTGGCCAGCTTCGAAAGCCTTCCGGCCGGACGCGCGACCCTGCGCCTGGCCTGGAGCGCGCCGCTGCCCGAGACCCCGCACGGCCTCTACCGGGTCCGCGAGCAGGAACGCTGGTACGCGTTCACGCAGTTCCAGCCGCTGGAGGCGCGCCGCGCCTTTCCGGGCTTCGACCAGCCCGAGTTCAAGACGCCCTTCGCGGTCACGCTTCGGGTGCCCAGGGGCCTGACGGCGCTCTCCGGTGCGCCGGTCCTGTCCCACACCCGAGAGTCCGACGAAGAGGTCTTCGTCTTCGCCGAGACCCGACCGCTCCCCACCTATCTCGTGGCCTTCGCGGTGGGCGAGTTCGACCTCGTCGATGCGCCGGGAGAGCCGCCGCTGCGGGCGATCGCCACCCGCGGCAAGGGTCATCTCGCGGGCTACGCGCTCGAACGCACCCCCCACATCCTGCAATGGCTGACCGCCTACTTCGACCATCCCTTCCCCTTCGCGAAGCTCGATCTCGTGGCGGTACCGAACTTCGGTGCGGGCGCCATGGAGAACGTCGGGCTCGTGACCTTCCGCGAGCGCTTCCTGCTGCTCGAAGGCGACGACCCGGCGGTCTGGAGTCGCTACGGCGCGCAGTCGATCATCGCCCACGAGCTCGCCCACATGTGGTTCGGGAACCTGGTCACCATGGCCTGGTGGGACGACCTGTGGCTGAACGAGTCCTTCGCCACCTGGATGGCGGCGCGGGTCCTGGAGGACGTCGACCCCGAGCTGGAGTCGGGCCTCGACGCGGTGGCCGCGGCGCAGCGCACCATGCAGCTCGATTCCAAGCGCGACGCTCGGCAGGTGCGCCAGCCGATTCGTCACAGCGGTGACGTCTACAACGCCTTCGACGGGATCACCTACGGCAAGGGCGCCGCCGTGCTCCGGATGGTCGAGTCCTGGATCGGTGAGGAGGCCTTTCGCGACGCGGTGCGCGCATACATGCGAGACCACGCCTACGGCACGGGTGGCACGCGGGAGCTCCTGGCCGCCTTCGAGGCGGCGTCGGGGGAGCCGGTAGCCGAGACCCTGGCGACCTTCCTGGACCAGCCGGGCACGCCGCTCGTGCACGTCGAGCGCATCTGCGAGGAGGGCGCGCCGCCGCGGCTGCGATTGCGACAGACGCGCGCCCTGCCCGCCGGCAGCGATGCGGCCCCGGGCGAGCCGTGGACGGTTCCGGTCTGTGTGGCCCTCGGCGGGGAGGATCCGGACGCGCCCCGCCGCCGCGAGTGCTTCCGGCTGACGGAGCGCGAGCAGGAGCATCTTCTCGAGAGTGTCGAGCAGTGCCCGGCCTGGGTGCACCCGAACGCGGGCGAGCGCGGCTACTACCGCTGGGACCTGCCGGCCGAGGAGCGTCTGGCGCTGGCGCAGCGCTTTCGCGACCAGCTGGAGCCCGCCGAGCTGGCCGGGATGCCGGGCCACTACGAGGCGCTGCTCGCTGCCGAGGTGCTGTCGGTAGGCGACTACGTGGCCGTCCTGCGCGCACTGGGCGGTGCGGATCGGGACGAGCCTCGCCAGGTGCTGAGCGCCGTCGTCGTGGCGCTGCGAAGGCTCTACCAGGTCGGAGTCGCCGACCCGAGCTCCCCCGTCGCCGAGGCGTTCGCGCAGGAGGCCCGCCGGCTCTTCGCCCGCAGGCTCGATCGCGTCGGCGTGCTCCCCCAGCCCGGGGAGAGCGTGGACGCCCGCATGCGTCGGGACTTCCTGATCGACGTGCTCGCTCGCGTCGGCCAGGACCCGTGGATCGCCACCCGGGCGAGGAGCGTGACCCGGGCCTTCCTGCAGGATCCCGCGGCAGCAGACGAGGAGACACTCGCCCGCATGCTGCCCATCGCCGCGAGCGAAGGCGATGCCGAACTCTGGGAGGCACTGGTGTCGATCGCCGCGGATCCGCCCACGCCGGAGGTGCGCAGCATCGTGGTCGCGTCCCTGGGTCGCTTCCGCGATCCGGAGCTCGTTCGGAAGAGCCTCGACGGGGTCCTCGACGGGCGCCTGCGCGCCCAGGACTACCGCACGGTCGCGCGAGCCGTGCAGCCCGCACAACGCCCCATCGCCTGGCAGT
>JANQSB010000160.1 GCA_028284295.1 Myxococcota bacterium
TCGGTCGTGAAGTTCGGCATGTCGATGTAGGTGTCCGGGAAGGTGGGCGTGACGGTCGACACGGCGGCGACGCGCGGTGCCTTCGACGCGCCGTGCTTCTTCGCGAAATCCAGGGACGAGACGACCACCGCGGCGCCGCCGTCGCTGGTGGCGCAGATCTCGAAGAGCCGCAGGGGATCCGCCACCATGGGCGACTCCAGTACCTCCTCTTCGGTGAAGATCTTCTTGTAGCGGGCGTAGGGGTTGTTGACCCCGTGGCGGCTGTTCTTCGCCTTCACGTGGGCAAAGTCCTGCTCGGTGGCGCCGTAGAGATCCATGCGACGGCGGGCGTAGAGTCCGAAGTAGGTCGGGTTGGTGGCGCCCAGGAGGCGGAAGCGCAGCCAGTCCGGGTCGAGGACCCGCTCGCCCTTGCTGGGGGCCAGGAAGCCCTTGGGGGTGGTGTCGGCACCGACCACGACGGCCACGTCGCACATGCCCGCGAGGATGCGGGTGCGCGCGGCCTCGAGCGCCTGGGAGCCCGTCGCGCAGGCCGCGTAGTTGCTGCTGACCGGGATTCCCGTCCAGCCCATGGCCTTGGCGAAGGTCGCGCCGGCCACGTAGCCCGGGTATCCGTTGCGCACGGTGTCGCCGCCCGCCACGAACTCGACCTGCTTCCAGTCGAGCTTCGCATCGGCGAGCGCGGCCTGGATGGCATGCACCCCGTACTCGACGAAGTTGCGACCCCACTTGCCCCAGGGATGCATGCCTACACCGAGAATCGCCACGTCGTTCCTGGACATCGTCTGCTCCTCAGGCCTGGGCGTCGCTGGACGCCGGCTGCCACTTCCACACCACGTACTCGTTCTCGTCGTCCTCGTAGAGGGTGCCGAGAACCAGCTCCATCTCCATGCCCACCTCGAGGCTCTCGGGCGACACGCCCGGTGCCAGCTGTCCGAGCACGACCATCCGCTCCTCGCTGAGCTCCACCGCTGCCACCGTGTACGGCTCGAAGGGGTCGGGCGAGACGTAGGGCTCCGGGGGCTGGTAGTGATTGGTCGTGTAGGACCAGAGCTTCCCCGTGCGCGACAGGGCGACCTCCTCCAGCTCCGACGCGTCGAAGCCGGGCGCGCTGCTCACCGAGACGTCCTTCGGGAAGAAGTAGCTGCCGCTCGCCGGGTCGCGACGACCGAGGAGCCGCGGCTCGTCGTCCAGGGTGAACCAGCCCTCGAGGGCGGGGACTCGCTTCTTGCTCATGGGGTGTCTCCGGGTGGAAGGGCCGCCGGCGGGGCCGACAGGGACGGGAAGGCGAATCTAGCTCAGTCGCTCCGGGCTCGGGGATGGCTGTAGCCGAAGCTCTCGGCGGGTAGCGCTCCGTCGACCACCCCGGCGCAGAGCCGTTCGCGGTGGAAGACCGAGTCGCCGAACGCGAGGTCGAGCGACCAGGCGCGCTTCATCCAGACGTGGACGTCCTGCTCGTAGGTGTACCCGATGGCGCCGTGCACCTGCAGCGAGCTGCGCCCTGCCGCCAGCGCCGCCTCGCAGGCCGCGAGCTTCGCCATCGAGACGTCGACCGCGCGGCTGGGGGTCTCCTGCTCGGCGGAGCGGGCCACCGACCACGCGGCGCGGTACACGAGCGAGCGCGCGTACTCGAGCTTCACGCGGACGTCCGCCAGCATGTGCTTGACGGCCTGGAAGCTCCCGATGGGCACGCCGAACTGCTCGCGTTGTCCCGCATAGTCCGCCGCCAGCGCGATCAGCTGCTCGCAGACGCCGAGGGCTTCGGCGGCGCAGCACAGCGCCCCGCGGTCGAGGGCCGCCTGGGAGAGCGCCGTCGCCTCGGCGCCGCGTGCGAGGCAGGTCCCGCCGTCGGGCTCGGGCTCGACGCTGAACAAGCGCTGCGCCCCGTCGTTGGAGGGCTGTGCGATGCAGTCGTAGGCCGCGCGCGGAAGCGCGTGGATCTCGTCGTCCCGCGCCAGGAGCAGCAGCTCGGCCACGTGGGCGTCGGCCACGAAGGGACTCTCTGCGTGACCCACCGCCAGGACCGCCTCGCCGGCAGCCACCTTCGGCAGCCAACGCTCGGCCGACGCGGGGTCTTCGAGTCCTCGCAGCAGGCCCACGCCCACGCTGGTCGCGGTGACCGGCTCGGCGAGTGCGGCCCGGCCGATCTCCTCCAGCAGCAGGACCAGGTCGGTCTCGTCCATTCCCAGTCCGCCGTGGACTTCGGGCACGAGCAGCCCGGGAAGTCCCATCTCGGCGAGCTGCGCCCAGAAGGCGGGAGAACGGCCGGTCTCCGTCTCCCACTGGCCCCGCACCCACTCGGGGCTGCACTCGCCCGCGAGGAAGTCGCGCACGGTGCGCTGCAGCAGCAGCTGGTCTTCGCTGAATCCGAACTCCAAAGAGGGCTTCCCGTCGCCGCCTACTTGCGCGGCAGACCGAGCAGTCGCTCGGCGATGATGTTGCGCTGGATCTGGTTGGTTCCGGCGTAGATCGGGCCGGAGAGGGCGAACACGTAACCCTCGAGCCAGCTGCCGACATCCCCGGCCCCCGGCGCCTGTGGGTCGAGCTCCGCCCGCGGGCCCAGCAGCTCGAGGGCCGCTTCGTGCATCTCGATGTCGAGCTCGCTCCAGAAGATCTTGTTCAAGCTGGCCTCGGCGCCGATCTTCCCGCCCGCGAGCAGTCGGGTGACGGTCTGGTAGGTGTTCAGCGCGTAGGCCTCGGCATCCATCCAGCAGCGGGCGACCCGTTCTCTCATTCCGGCCGCGACCCGGTCGCTCCGGTTCCGGGCGGCGTGGTAGAGGTCGACGAGTCGGCCGGCAGTGCTCTGGAAGCGGGCGGGGCTGCGCAGCATGAGGCCGCGCTCGAAGCCGGCCGTCGCCATCGCGACGTTCCACCCCGCTCCTTCGTCGCCGAGCAGGTTCTCCACCGGCACCCGGACCTCGTCGAAGAAGACCTCGGCGAAGGCCGCCTTGCCGTTGATCTTCTGGATCGGACGCACCGTGATCCCCGGCAGATCGAGCGGCGCGAGGATGAAGGACAGACCCTTGTGGCGGCTCGAGTCCGGATCGGTGCGGAAGAGGCCGAAGAGCCAGTGCGCATAGGCGCCGCGCGAGGCCCAGGTCTTCTGCCCGTTGATCACGTAGCAGTCGCCGTCCCGGATGGCCGTGCTCTGGATGGCCGCCATGTCGCTTCCGGCGTTCGGCTCGGACCAACCCTGGGCCCAGACCTCTTCACTCGAGGCCATCTTCGGCAGGAAGCGCGCCTTCTGCTCGGGGGTGCCGACCTCCATGATGGTCGGTCCGAGCAGGAAGATCCCGTTCTGGTTGACGCGGCCCGGCGCTCCCGCCCGGTAGTACTCCTCTTCGAAGACCAGCCACTCGAGCAGGTCGCTCCCGCGCCCCCCGTACTCGACCGGCCAGGGAACCATCGCGTAGCCGCCGGCGTGCAGCTTCTTCTCCCACTCGCGGTGGGCCTCGAAGCCTTCGGCCAGGTCGAAGGAGGGCAGGGGGTCCTTCGGGACGTTGGCTTCGAGCCAGGCTCGCGCCTCCTTCCGGAAGGCCTCCTGTTCGGCGGTGTAGCGGAGGTCCATCTACTTCTTCGTCCGTTCCGCGTCGTCGAATTCGGCATCGCGCTTCTCCACGAAGGCGTCGCGCGCCTCCTGGGAGTCCGGCGAGGTGTAGAGCTCGAGGGTGAAGCCCTGCTCGAAGCGATAGCTCTGCTTCACGTCGAGGAGCTCGATGCCGTTGAGGGACCACTTCCCCAGACGCAGCGCTCGGGGGCTCTTCCCGGCGATCTTGCGGGCCAGAGCCAGGGCTTCGTCCCGGAGTGACTCGCGTGGCACTACGGACTCGACGCCCCCGAGCCGCAGCGCCTCCTGGGCGTCGATGGGCTCGCCGGTGTAGAGCATGCGCCGCGTCTTCTGCATCCCGAAGAGGCGCATCAGGTGGGTGGCCGCGCCGAGTGCGCCCCGGTCGATCTCGGGCAGGGCGAAGGTCGCGTCCTCCGAGCAGATGACGATGTCCGAAGCCCCGGAGATGCCGATGCCGCCACCGATGCAGTAGCCGTGCACGGCCGAGATCACGGGCACCGGGCAGTCGTAGATCGCCGCGAAGGTGTCGTAGCAGCCGCGGTTCACGTCCACGATCCGGGTGCCGTCCTCGGCGAGCTCCTTGATGTCGACCCCCGCCTGGAATCCCTTGCCCTCGGCGCGGATCACCAGGCAGTTCACGTCGCCGCGGGCGCCGAGGCGCGTCACACGCTCGGCGTACTCCCGCCAGCCGTCGGCGCCCAGCGCGTTGACGGGCGGATTGTCGAGCACCAGCTCGGCGACCCCCTGCTCTACGTCTTCGTGAAACATGCTCATCGCCCCGATTCCGGATCCGCCCCCATGCTACTGCCCGAGCGCCTTCAGGGTCCGCTCGGCCTCCTCCACGATGCGCTCGATCAGCTCGGCGCAACCGGGCCGGTCGTCGATCAGCCCGGCAACGGTTCCCCCGGGCAGGTACCCGTTCACCGGGTCGCCCTCGTTCATCGCCTTGCGGGCCAGCATCGGCGCGTTGGCGGCCATCAGGACCTGGGCGCGGGAGAGGCGTTCGTTGCGCTGCATGGCGAGGGCGCTTCGGAGCAGCTCTCCCAGGCCGGCGCCGCTGCTCTTCCGATAGGCGAGGGCGCTGCGGAAGGCGTTCCAGAGCTTGCCCGGCCCGCGACCCGACT
Source organism: Myxococcota bacterium (assembly GCA_028284295.1). GTDB lineage: Bacteria > Myxococcota_A > UBA9160 > UBA9160 > UBA4427 > JAJDAN01. Next base: position 4,690 of record JANQSB010000160.1, read on the forward strand.
CGAGGCCCCGGACCAGCTCGTTGACGACGACGCGCTGGGGCATGCCGTCCACCTCGGAGGTCACGATCACGTCGGTCATGGCCGCCTCGAGGTAGCGGTCGGTCGTGATCTCCGGCACCGGGCTCTCCCGGGTGAGCAGGAAGCGGGTTCCCATGGCGACGCCGCGCGCGCCCAGGGCCAGGGCGGCGACGAGACCGCGGCCGTCGCGGAAGCCGCCCGCCGCCACGACGGGGACGTCCACGGCGTCCGCGCACGCGGGCACCAGGAGCGAGCTGGGAATCGTCCCGGTGTGCCCGCCGCCTTCGCCGCCCTGCACGATGATGATGTCCGCCCCGAGCTGCTGGGCCTTCACCGCGTGTCGGGGCGCGCCGCAGGTCGGAACGCAGACGACACCGGCGTCCTTCAGGCGTCCGATCAGCTCCGGGCTCGGGGCCCGGTTGTAGCCCGCGGCCTTCACACCGGTGCGGATGATGGCGTCGGTGATGACCTCGGCTCCGGGTGCGTCCATCAGGAAGTTCACGCCGAAGGGCTCGGAGGTCAGTGACTTCAGCCGCTCGATCTCGCCTTCGACCTCTTCGGGACGCAGGGTGGCTGCGGCCAGGAAGCCGATGGCACCCGCGTTGCTGACCGCGGCCACCAGCTCGGGAGTGGCCACCCAGCCCATGCCCGTCTGGATGATCGGGTAGCGGACGCCCAGGAGGTCGCAGATCTCTGTGCGGAGGGCGGACACGAAGGCTCCGGCCGGCTACCGCGAGAACCCGCTGGGTTCGCGCTCTACGGGCGCGCGGGACTGCGTCCGGACTCGCACGCCTAGCCGACCTCCTTGTCGGCGAGACCTTCGGGGTCGAGCACCTCGCGGATCAGGCGAAGCTCTTCGGCGCTGGGGGCGCGGCTCTCGGGGACCTCCGCGGGTACCACCAGCTCGAAGCCCGTGGCTTCTACCACCTCGTCGACGGACACCCCGGGATGGACCGAGGCCAGGCGCATGGTCTTGTCGGGGGTGTCGAAGTCGAACACGCCCAGGTTCGAGACGACCCGGTGGATGCAGTGGTGCCGCGAGGAGGCTTCCCCGAGCTCGCGCGCGCGGTCGTACCCGACCCCGGAAACCACGTCCACCTTCTCGACGAAGACCCGTGGGCCGTGGTTCGGAACCCAGTAGCTCGTCCGGTGGCTGATGGTGTTGCCCGGCGCGCCTCGCATGCCCAGGAGCTGGGCCTTGGGCTTCTCGTGGGGGCCGATGCAGGCGAAGTTCTGGTTGCCGTAGCGGTCGATCTGGCTGGCCACCATCATGACGTGCCGGCGGCCGTTCCAGAGCAGGTCGAAGATGGTCCGGAAGGGAAGCCAGGCCTCCACGACGTCCGGCTCGCCGCCTCCGCCGCTGACCGGTCGCACGTTGGTGATGGCCGACGCGATGCCGTCGGTCATCAGCAGGTCGGGTTCGAAGGTGGACTTCGCGAGGCGAGCGCCCACGGCGGGGACCGTCCCGAAGCTGCTCGCCAGCCGCTCGCCGTCGCCGCGGAAGGCCTCCGCGACGGCGACGGCGCAGACCTCGGCTCTCGTGAAGTCGCTCATCGGTTTCGGACCGCCTCCTGGTATTCGGCCTCGCTGCCGAGCTCCAGGTACTTCTGTCGGAAGGCCTCCCAGGCATCGGGGTCGCGCGCCGTGGCCGCGTACTCGCGCTGGAACGCCTCGTCCCGATCGTAGTCGGGTGGGCACTCGGTGAAGTGGGCCCCACCCGGCGCCTCGATGACGCCGTCGATCATCGCCCGGTGGATCTTCAGGGTGTGGAAGCTGCCGCTCTTCGCGAGGTCGGCCGTGTCCACGATCTTCTCGCAGCTCATGAAGCGACGCTTGGCGGCCATGCAGTAGAGGTCGTCGAAGTAGGGGTCGGGGCCGAGGAACTGACCGTTGCCGTGGACGTCGGCGCGGTTCATGTGGATGAACGCGGCGTCGAGCTCGAGCGCGGGCATCGCCACGAGCTCCTCGGCGTCGTCATAGGGGGATCGTACGAGGCGCAGCTCCGGGTTGATGGTCAGGACGTCCGAGCCGAGACCCGCGCGGGTCGGGAGGAAGGGAAGACGCTGGGCCGCGGCGTACAGGCCCCACTGCAACATGCCCTCGTCCAGCTCCGACGCGCGGAAGCTGCCGGCCTGGCGGGCCTTGCGAAAGTGGGGCTCGAGAGGAATCGAGTCGAGCGAGACGAAGCCGTAGACGAGCCGCGCGACGCGCCCGGTGGCGCACAGGAGGCCCGCGTCGGGACCGCCGTAGGTCACCACCGTGAGATCGCGCAGGTCGGTGCGAAGGATCTCCCGGACGATCGACATGGGCTTGCGGCGGGAGCCCCAGCCCCCGATGCCGATGGTCATGCCGTCGCGCAGCTCGGCGACGGCCTCCTTCTCCGTGGTGCGCTTGTCCAAGAGCCCTCCGAGGCGGCCGGCCCTGCGGAGAGGCCGGGGGCGGGTTCGGGCGCGGTATGCCCCGCGGGCTATATCGTAACGGTACGTATCGTTTCTGTAAACGAGGAGGGCGGGCCCCAGGCCTCCGGCCGTGTCTCGTGCAGCTAGGGGCGATATACCGTGGCCATGACCGAGCCCGCGGCGCCTCCGCGCTTCGTCCGGTGGGTCCTGGGTGCCGTCCTGCTGGCGCACCTGGGCTTTCTGGCCTGGGGCGCGGCGGACCCCGAAGCCAGCCTGCGCTTCGACCGGACCGGCCGTCGCCTGACCTCGGCGCGACTGCTGGCGGACGCCACCGGGCCCGCCGAAGCGGCTTCCATCCTGCGCACGCGGGGTGCTCCCGGCGACTACGCCTGGCACGCGGCCGTGCTGGCGCCCACGGGCGAGTCGCTGCTGGCCGTGCAGGTCGTGCAGCTCGTCCTGTGGGCCCTGTCCCTGGCGGCCCTGTTCGCCATCGTGCGCGAGCTGGACGGCCGTCGCGAGGCGGCGTGGCTGGCCGTCGCAATCTACGCGCTGATTCCCATCGACTTCGCGATCCCCCACTACCTGGCTTCGGAGGCCTTCTTCAATCCCCTGCTCGTCTTCGGGGTGCTGGGCCTGGTCCGCTACGCCCTGGGTGGCTTGCGCCTGGCCACCCTGGCGTGGACGGGTCTCGCGTTCGGTCTGGCTGCCTTGACCCGAACCGAAGGGCTCCCCTGGATGCTCGTGATGTGGGTGGTGGCGGCGGTGGTCACTCTGCGGGAGGCGCCGCGCCGGGCCGCCTTGCACCTCTCGCTCCTGGCCGCGCTGACCTTCGCGCCGGTCTCGCTGCACCTCGCGGTCACGCCGAGCCTCCCCGTCGATCTCGACCGCGCCGCCCTGAGCCTCTCGTGGGAGCTGGCCAACCGGGCGCAGCGCGTGATCGAGGCCGGCGGAGGGGACACGAGCCGGATCGAGGCCGAGCCGTTGGCGGCATTCCTGCGTGCTGGCCTCGACCATCCCGGGGCCTTCGTCCGCGAATGGGCGTTGCAGGCCGGCAAGCTCCTCGCGCTTCCCGACAACCTCGACCTGTTCCGCTACCTCGGCGCCTACGAGTACACCGGAAGGCGTTCCGAGTGGGTTCACGAGCTGGGCGTCGTCGGTGCGGCACGGCGGAGCTTCGAAGAGATGCCCGTGCTGTCCGCCTGGCTGGTCGCGTCGATCCTCGCGTGGATGGGGGTTGCAGCGTTCGCGCTGCGGGGTGCAGCCGTCGTGCTGCGCGACAGTCGGGGCGCCCGCTGGCTCCTCTATGTGCTGCTGCTCGCGCTCCCGCTGGTCTGGACCGCGCTTCGGGTCCTGGCCCAGGGTGAGTCGCGCAAGCGTTCGCCCGTCGACTTCGCGATCGCGATCTTCGCCGCGCTCGGAGCGATGGAGTCATGGCGGGCGCGTTATACTCGCGGTCAGCGAGCAGGCGGAGGAGCGGCTTGACCCCCAGCAGCAAGCGATGGCTCGTCTTCGGGGTGCTGGCCCTGGCGGTGGCCCTCGTGGCCGTGACCGTGCAGCAGCTCGTCGCGATCGTCGTCAGTGCCGTCGTCGCCGCCATCGTGGCCATCCTCGTCCACCGCAGCCTGGGTGCCGCCGGGGAAGCACCGGCGGCGTCGGTGGAAGCCGACTCACCCGAGGGTTGGGTCGAGCACCTGCAGCAGCTCGCGCTCCTGAACCTGCAGATCCGGGAGCAGGGACTCGCCGCCGAGGTCGTCTCCAAGCTCGAGCACAGCATCGACGTGCTGCGACGGCTGATCCCCGAGCTCAACGAGGACCATGCGGGCAGCGAGCTGACCTGGACGGTGAACCGCATGGCGAGCGACTACATCCGCCGAATCGTCTCGCCCTTCCTGGCGCTCTCCCCGGGCGCTCGCGCCGAGCACCAGGCCGAGCTGCTCGAGAGCCTCGAGGGCCTGGACAGCGAGCTCGAGAACATCGCTTCGCTGCTGCAGAGCGCTCGGGTGGGCGAGTTCAAGACCAAGGCGGCGTTCCTGCGCGCGCGCTTCCTCGACCCGGGACTGGGCTGAGGGTGCCGCGCAGGAGCCAGCGACCCCCAGACGATCCAGGAGGTCCCAGGATGAGCGAAGACAGCGCGGTTCCCGTTCCGGCGGGTGCACCGCCCGCCAGCCCCGAGCCCCGGGTGCCGGCAAGCGTGGCCGCCGCCGATCGCAGCGAGCTGCAGGAGAGAGCGCGGGGCCTGCTCGTGCGCCTGCAGGATTCGCCCGAGGATCGTCAGCTGGCTCGCAGCCTCGGCGCCCTCGGCGCCGATGCCCAGCAGCGTGCCGGACACGAGATCGACCTGCTGAAGACCAAGGTCGGGACGCTGCTCAACGACCTCGACGGCCCCGGATCGCAGATTCCCCAGGGCCTGATGCAGCTGCGCAAGACCATGGACGACGTGAACCCGCACGTGCTCGCGAGTCGTCCGCGGGGATTGTTGAGCCGGCTGCTCCGGCGCGCTCCGGTCATCGGAGACGTGCTGGCGGACATCGCGGTGAAGTACGAGTCGGTCCAGACCCAGATCGACTCCATCGTCGACGGGCTGCGAGCCGGCAAGGACCAGCTGCTCCAGGACAGCCTCGAGCTCGATCGTCTCTACCAGCAGGTGCAGGCCGCGCAGCTCGAGGTGCAGAAGGCCGCGTACCTGGGCGAGCTGCTGTGGCAGGGCCTCGAGGAGAAGCTGCCCACGTCCGACGACCCGGCGGAGCGCCAGCGACTCGAAACGCTGGTCCACCGCGTCGCGATGCGCGTCCAGGACCTGCGGACCATGGAGCAGGTCAACACGCAGTTCTTCGTCAGCATCGACATGACCATCCAGAACAACGATCACCTGAGCGACGCGATCACGCGGACGGTCACAGTCACGCGCTCGTTGCTCACGGTCGGGCTCGCGATCCAGGCCGCCCTGGCCAACCAGAAGAAGATCATGGAAGCCGTCAAGGAGACCCAGGACTACACGGCCGACATGCTGGCGGCCAACGCGGCGTCGATCAAGCAGCAGACCGCCGAGATCGGCGACATGTACAAGAACCCCGTTCTCGCGCTCGACAAGGTGAAGCAGGCCTACGACGATCTGATGGGCGCGATGGAGCAGATGGACGAGATCCGCCGCGCCGGAACCGACTCGGCTCGGGCCGGCATCCGCGAGCTGGAAGGCATGACGGCGGGACTGGCGCCCAAGGCCGAAGGCCTGCGAGCGGCGCGCGAGTTCGAGCTTCCCTCCGAGGCGTCGTCGGAAGAGGGGAGCGAGCGGTGAACGCCGAGCAGCGCGCGGCACTTCCCCGCCTGGACCAGCAGTTCGACGCGATCCGCGCGATGCCCGAGCCGATCCCCGGCCGCGACCGCTACCGGCACGGCGTCGAGGAGCTTCGCGCAGGCGACTATCTGCGCGTCCTGGCGAGCGAGGGCGCGGAGCTGTGTCGGGTCGAGTCGGTGTCGGCGTACCGGGACAAGAGCTCGACCTGGTACGAGCTCGAGCTGCTGGGGCTGGAGAGCGGTCGTGCGCGATATGTCGAGTGGGAGAAGGACGACGAGATCGAAGTCAGCATCAACGGCTCCGAGCTCTCGCTGCGCGAGCTCGGCGTCACGGCGGACCAGGTGGAGGAGATGTCCGAGGAGGAGTCCGGCCACATCTCCTTCGGCGGACGGCGCTACGAGTACGACGACGACTACGGCGCCACCTACTACCGGGACGGCGACACCGGCGGAGGCGGGGAGTCCGTCTACTTCTACGACTTCGAGACCCGGGACGAGCGCTACGGCCTCACCGTCGAGGAGTGGGGCAGCGCGAGCGAGGGCTACGAGTACGCGGCCTTCGTGTGCGAGTTCGCGGGGCCCGAGTCCATCGAGGTCGTCGCTCTGGCATCTCGCGACGCGGGACCCGCGGGCTGAGGGCTGCCTCGATGCGGGACTCCGGCCCCTACATCGATCAGTCCGCCCGCGCACTGCGCCTCAACGTCGTGGACGGTCCTCTCGACGACGGGCAGTTCACCCTGTTGGCATCCGGACGCATTCGCGCAGCCGGCGTCGAGCTGCGTGCGGCGATCATCGGCGCCAGCCATCTCGTCGAGCTCGCGCGGCCGGGTCACTCGCCGCTGC
>JANQSB010000173.1 GCA_028284295.1 Myxococcota bacterium
TGCTGCGCGCTCGCGTGGAGGAGCTTCCCTCGGTCAGCGCGCACATGTCCCTCGTTCGCTTCCTGCTCCAGGTGAGGGGGTCCGAGGCCGCCCAGCCCGCGCTGCAGGCCGCCCTGCTCGACGCGTCGGGCAACCCGCTCCTCGAACGGCTGAACGTCGAGGTGCTGATCGCGCTGGAGGATCGCGCCGCCGTGCGCTCGGCGGTGGAGCGCTACCGCTCGAGCTTCCCCGACCACCCGACGGGGGAGTACCTGCAGGCGCGGCTCGAGCTCTTCGAAGGCGACGCCGAGGCCGCCGTGGAGCGCCTGGTCGCTGCCATGCCCCGGCTCGACGATCCCATCGCGCAGCACTGGCTGGGTCAGGCCCACCTGGCAGCGGGTGACGTAGACGCGGCGAGACGACGCTTCTCGGTCGCGATCCGCGACGCCATGTCCGACCCGGTCATGTACCTGCCGCTGATCGAGATCGCCCAGGCCGAAGGCAACTGGCGCGAGGTGGCCGCCCTGGCGCAGCGTCTCGTGCAGCTGTCGCCGGGCAACCGCGAGGCCTGGGCGACCCTGGTCGGCGCCCTCCTGAACGCCGGGGAGACCGCTGCGGCCTCCCAGCGCGCGCGGCGCTTCGCGGCCCTCTTTCCCGAGGACCCGGACGCGCTGCTGATGCTCGCGCGCAGCCAGCGTGCCTCGGGCGACCTGGCCGCCGCCCGCGAAGCCCTCGAGCGGGCGCGCGAGGCGGGCGGCGACGGCGCCGCGATCGCGTCCGAGGAGGCCAACCTGTTGATGGCCGCCGGTCAGCACCAGGAGGCGGTCGAGCTGCTCCAGGAATCGTTGAGAGAGCATCCCGACTCCGCCGAGCTCCACTTGTCGTTCGGCAGTCTCCTCTACGCGGCCGGGCGACCGGACGATGCCGACGCGGCCATCGACCGGGCGCTTGCGCTCTCGCCGGACGACCTGCGTCCGCTTCGCTCCCGATCCGAGTACCGGGCCTCGACGGGTCGATTCGACGAGGCGATCGGAGACGCTCGGCGCTACCTGGAGAAGCGCCCCAACGATTCCCGCATGCACTTCGTGCTGGCGGTCTGTGAGGAAGGTCGCGGAGACGTGGCGGCCGCCATCGAGGCCTACCGTCGCGCCGCCGAGCTCGACCGCACGGCCTTCGCACCCCGCAACAACCTGGCGGTGCTGCTGGCGGACCGGGACATCGACGCGGCCATCGCGGCCGCGGGGGACGCCTACGCGCTCGCCCCCGAGAACCCGGCGGTGCTCGACACCCTGGGCTTCCTGTACCTGCGCAAGGGGCTCGTGCCGCGGGCCACGGCGCTGCTCGAGCAGGCCCACGCCGCGAGTCCCGAGAGCGCCGACGTGCAGTACCACCTGGCGCTGGCGTATCGCGACGGTGGTCGCGCCGACGACGCGCGCCGGCTGCTCGACGACCTGGGCTCGCGTTCCGGCGTGCCCGCCAAGCTCGCGCTCCAGGTCGACGAAGCGCGGCGCTCGTTGCAGTGAGGCCCGGCTTGCGCTCGCCGCGCGTGTCCGGGTTCGGGCTGCCCGGGGTGCTGGGCATCGTCATCGCCTTCGGCGCGGCCTGCGAGCGGGGCGTCCCGCCCGAGGAGGTCCGCGGACGGCTCGACGCCCTGGGTCGTCCCCACCTGGTGCTGGTGCTGGTGGACACCCTGCGTGCGGACTGGACCGACCCCTACCGGCCCGCCGCTCACAGCGGCCCCGAGACCTCGCCCGAGCTCGGGCGCTGGGCCGAGCGGGGCGTCGTGTTCGAGCAGGCTCGCGCCCAGTCGTCGTGGACGAAGATCTCGATGGCGTCGCTGCTGACGTCGTTGTGGCCGCGCAGTCACGGCGTGCGCGAGGCGGAGGACGGTCTCGGGCCCGGCGCGGTCACCCTGGCGGAGGTGCTCGCCGACGGCGGGTACCGCACCTACGGGGTCCAGACCAACGGCTGGCTGGACGAGAGCCTCGGCTTCCACCAGGGCTTCGAGCGCTACGGGTTCCCGCGCGCGGCGGGTGCCAAGGGGCTCAAGAAGGCGCAGGTCTGGCCCCACGCCGACAACGTGCTCGAGGAGGTCGAGCGCGTCCTCGAGGCGCACGATCCGGAGGACCCGCTCTTCCTGTACGTGCACCTGATGGACGTCCACGAGTA
>JANQSB010000195.1 GCA_028284295.1 Myxococcota bacterium
CCACCTGGGCGCCCGCCGCGGGCGACACCAGGCCGCCGAGGCCGAGCGCCAGGACGAGAGTCACGATTCGACGTGAGAGCGCAGCGTGCAACATGGACCTGTCCTCCCGGGACCGCGCGAGCGCGGAGACGGATGGTCTCCAGCGGTCGAAGGCAGACTGGATCACGGGCGCTCGGCCCGACAGAGGTCGCTCCGGATCGCGCACCGCCATGTGTGCGGCGAGTCACAGAAGGGGCGCGCTTTCGCAGCCCCGCACGTCCTCCCGGTGGTGGAAGGCGCGAGACGGCGCTGAGGGCACTCTCGGCGCCGGAGAAGCGCACCGGAGTTCGCTACCCAACCCGTCGATGATCCGATGGCTCCGCGTTTCGCTGGCCGTGCTCCTGGCCGCGTGCAGCGGCCTCGCGTGCGCGCGAAGCAGCGAGACGCCGCGCGTGGAGGCCGGCGCCCTCGACCTCTCGCGTTGGAGCTTCGAGCGCCAGGGCATCGTCGCGCTCGAGGGAGAGTGGGAGATCTGCTGGGACGCCCTGGTCGATCCGGGGACGGGAGCGTGCCCGGCCGGCTGGGAGCCCTTCCCGGTGCCCCGCATGTGGACCGACTCCGGCGTCGACAGCCCGATCGGTGGACGCGGGGTGGCGTCCTACCGCGCGCGCATCGCGCTCCCGCGAGACGCCCCGCGACTCACCCTCCGCGTCGGCGCTCCGCTCACCGCCTACCGGCTCTGGCTCGACGGTGAGGCCCGGGGCGGCGTGGGCGAGGTCTCGACCCGTCCGGATACGGGCGTCGCGCGACTCGCGAACCGACAGTTCGACCTCCGGGTCGGTGCCACCGAACTCGACGTCCTGGTGCACGTCTCGAACTGGGCCTTCCGGGGCGGCGGACTCCGACGCACCTGGTACCTGGGCGGCGCAGACCAGATCACCGCGCGCAACGGCTACGAGCTGCTGCTGTACTCCGCATTCGCGAGCACCAGCACGGTGATCGGCCTGGTCTTCCTCACCCAGTTCGCCTTTCGACGCAGCGAGCGGGCACGCGGCTGGTTCGGTCTCTTTGCCGTCCTCGTCGGGCTGCGGGTCATTCCGGGAGGAACCTCCGATCTCTACCAGCTGCTCGGGGGCTGGGCCTCCTTCGGCCAGCTGCTGCGCCTCGAGTACGCGAACACCGCGTTCGTGATGTTCGCGGGAGGCGGGTATCTGCTCACCAAGGTGCCCGAGGTGCTGCCGCCCCGGCTCATCCGGCTGCTCCAATACGTCGCGCTCGCGCTCGTGCCCATCCACCTGTTCGCCCCGCTCGACATGGTGCTCGCCACGCTGCCCGTGATCCTGGCCCTGGCGCCCCTGGGAATCGGTCTAGCCATCGTCGGCTACGGCCGGGCGACGTGGCGGGGCGTCTCGGAGGCCCGCTCCACCCTCGTGGCCTCGCTCGTCTTCGCGATCGGCATCCTGCACGACGTCTTCCGCACCCAGACCGGGGTCGGCGCACCGATCGAGCTCTTCCCCTACTTCGTGGTGGTCTGGATCGCGGCCGAGGCCCAGTCGCTGATCCAGTCCTTCGCTCGCACCTTCGCGCGGGCCGAGCAGCTGAGCGACGAGCTGCAGGAGTCGAACTTCGAGCTGCAGGAGACCGAGGAAGCCGTGGTGCGCTTCGTGCCCTTCGACCTGCTGCGGATGCTCGGGAAGGAGTCGATCCGCGACGTGCGCGCGGGCGACAACGTCGACGTCGAGCTGACGGTGCTGAGCGGCTTCCTCGCCGCTCCGCCGGGCGAGAGCGCGAAGGGCAGCTTCGCCCGCGTGAGCGAGCTGATCGACCGGGTCGAAGGCGCCATCCGCGGGCGCGACGGCTTCCTCAGCGAGCAGCTGGGCGACCGCATCGTCGCCTTGTTTCCGGGCGAGGTCGACCACGCGATCGAGGCCGCCGACGAGATCCAGCAGGCGGCTGCCCGGCTGGGCTTCGCGGGCGTGCGGATCGGGATCGCGACCGGCCCGGTGGTCCTGGGGACCGTCGGCGACGGGGAGCACCTCTCGGGGATCGCGGTCGGTCCCGCGGTGAGCCTGGCGCGACAGCTGCGGGACCTGGCGCTTCGTCTGCAGACGAAGCCCCTGCTCGCCGCGTCCGCGAAAGGTCGGATGCGGGAGCCGGGACGCCACACGCTGCGCGAGCTCGGGGCCGGCGACGCCGAGGGATCGCTCGAGGGACCGATCTTCGAGGTCTCCGCCAGTCGTGCGGAGTCGGGCCGCTAGGGAAGGTCTGCACAGCGTGCAGACGCCGCAGCACGCGAACGCGAAGCGCTCGCCGGCTAGCGCAGGAGTGTGATGCTTCCGCGCCCCATCGCGAGACGCCCGCGGAACACCGGTGCTGCGAGCGCGCGGCTGACGCACTCACGGCTCACACCGAGCAGGTCCGCCAGGTCCTGCTGGCGCAGCCGGATGCGGGTGCCCTGCTCCACCGCCTCGCCGAAGCGACTCGCGAAGTCCACGAGCGCCTTCTCGATGCGTGTCTCGACGCTCAGGAAGGCCATGTCCTCCGCACGCTGCGCCAGCCGCGCCGCGGCGGCGGTGGCCGCGCGGTCGAGGGAGGCGCGAAGACCGGGGCGACGCGCCAGCAGCGCACGCAGCTGGGCTCGGCTGATGGTCGCGAGCTCGGTCGGGGCCAGCGCCTTCACGCTCGCGTAGCGCGGGCTTTCGTCTTCCAGGCCCAGCACGCCGAGCAGCTCTCCGGGTGCCACCAGCTCGAGCGCCACCTCCCGTCTCGGGTCGGGATTCGAGAACGCCTTCAGCTGGCCGCTGATCACGGCGTAGAGATGAGTGCTGGGGTCGCCCTTCTCGAAGAGCAGCTCTCCCTTGGGGACGGCGGTCCGGTGCAGGCATCCCAGCGACTCCCTGTCGATCTCGCCGAAGAAGGGCGTCTCGACGAGGGCGCGTGCGGCACGTGCCTGGAAGGGAGTGAGCATCGAGCTCCTCGGGAGCTGGACCTGAACCGACCCCCGGATCCTACTACGGACGAGGGTCGCCGTCGCCGCCCCCGTTCACCCGTCCCGGGGCTCGGGGACGATCCCCACCCGGGGCCGTGGCCCGCGGGGCGTGGCCGCCCTGCCCGGCTCCCGCGCGGCCGGCATGGCCGGGTAGATGCCGCCTCGCGAGGCCTGGTAGGCTCCGGGCCTTCCAGTCGATGAGGGAGTTCATGAAGGTCCGCGATTACATGACGAGCGAAGTGGTCACCGCCAACCTCGGGGACGGTCTTCGCCAGACCTTCTACCGCATGCGGGAGCGAGACATCCACCACATGCCGGTGCTGGGCGATCGAGGCGAGCTCGCGGGGATCATCAGCGACCGCGACCTGCGTCGACCCGACTGGGTCGACGACGAGGAGAACGTCGCCCACTACTACCTCCTCGACAACGCCCACAAGGTGGCGGAGACGATGACGAAGGCGCCCGTCGTGGTCGGCCCCGACGACGACGTCCAGGTCGCCGTGGCGGCGCTGCTCGAGCGCCGGATCGGTGCGCTTCCCGTCGTTGGCGAAGACGGCCTGCTCGTCGGGATCCTCTCGGCAATCGATCTGCTGCGGGCCTTGCGGGACCGGGACTGAGCGTTCGCCTGCTAGCTGGCGAACGCTTCGCGTTCGCTTGCCGCGGGGTCTGCACCCTGTGCAGACCTTCCCTGGGCCCCACACCTAGGCGACCGACGGCGGCGGCTCTTCGGCCTCGGCTTCCAGGTGCTCGGCGAAGCTGCGGCATGCGTCCGTGGCCGTGAAGATGCCGACCAGCTTCTGCTGCTTCACGACCAGGGCCGACCCGAAGTGGCCGTCCGCCATCGCCATCAGCACCTCCGAGAGGACGGCGGTCGTCTCGACCACGTAGGGGTCGTGGATCATCACGTCGTCGACCAGGAGCTCGTCGCGGGACGGCAGCCCGAGAGACGGGTCGAGCGCGCGCTTGAGGTCCCGGTCGGAGAGCACGCCCACGAGCCTGCCATCCCGGGTGACCGGAAGATGGCGGACCTCGTGCTCGAGCATCATCTCCCGTGCCTGGCGCAACGACGCGTCCGCGTCGATGGCGTACGGAAACGGCGTCATCACCGCCTGGACGTGTATCGTCTTCAAATCGCGCGCCCTCCTGGCCCGAGCCGGGAGGCCCGACGGGATCCGAGTCCGAGCATGCCGCTCGGTCGTCCGAGAGGCTAGCTTCGAGAGTCGCCCCTGTCGGGCTGCGAAAGGAAGCCGAGATGATCCTCCTCGATCCGAAGGACCTCGAACGCCCGGAGAACGACGAGGGGACGACCGCGCTCATGCAGGCGACGGTCGCCTTCTTCGAAGCCAAGGGGAAGGAACGGCTGATCGGGGACTACTACGCGCGCGGCTGGTATGCGGACTTCCTCGAGTACGCGAAGGAACACCGACTGCTCGCGAGGATGTGCACGCCGTCCGGCGAGGGGGCGGCCGACGCACGCTGGGACACCTGGCAGGTCTGCCAGTTCGCCGAGATCCTGGGCTTCTACGGCCTGCAGTACTGGTATACCTGGCAGGTCTCGGTGCTCGGCCTCGGTCCGATCTGGATGAGCCCCAACAAGGCGATTCGCCAGCGCGCAGCCGAGGCGCTCGAAGACGGCGGCATCTTCGCCTTCGGGCTCTCCGAGAAGACGCACGGCGCGGACATCTACTCGACGGACATGGTGCTCACGCCGGATGGAGACGGCTGGAAGGCGAACGGCCGCAAGTACTACATCGGAAACGGGAACGCGGCTGCCATCGTGTCCACCTTCGGACGATTCGCGGACAGCGACGAGTACGTCTTCTTCGCGTCCGACCCGAAGCACGAGTGCTACCACCTGATCCAGAACGTCGTCGCCAGCCAGAACTACGTCTCGGAGTTCGAGCTGAAGGACTACCCCGTCTCCGAAGCGGAGATCCTGCATCGCGGCAGAGACGCCTGGAACGCGGCGCTCAACACGGTCAACATCGGCAAGTACAACCTCGGCTGGGCTTCCATCGGAATCTGCACCCACGCGCTCTACGAGGCGATCGCCCACGCCAACAACCGCGTCCTCTACGGCAGCCCCGTCACGGACATGACCCACGTGCGCCGGATGTTCGTCGACGCCTACTGCCGCCTCGTGGCCATGAAGCTCTTCGCCCTCCGCGCCTCCGACTACATGCGCGCCGCTTCGCGGGAGGACCGCCGCTACCTGCTCTACAACCCGATGGTCAAGATGAAGGTCACGACCCAGGGCGAGGAGGTGATCGACCTGCTGTGGGACGCGATCGCCGCCAAGGGCTTCGAGAAGGACACCTACTTCGGGCAGGCGGCCGTCGACATCCGGGCGCTCCCGAAGCTGGAGGGCACGGTTCACGTCAACATCGCCCTGATCGTGAAGTTCATGGCGAACTACTTCTTCAATCCGGGCGACTACCCGGAGCTCGGCCAGCAGAGCGAGCCTCGCAACGACGACTTCCTGTTCGACCAGGGGGGCGCGGGAGGGCTCGGGCAGATCCAGTTCCACGACTACCGGAAGACCCTCGAGCGATTCGAGAAGATCGCCAACGTGAAGGTCTTCGCGGAGCAGGTGGAGCAGTTCCGCACCCTGCTGGCGACCGACCCGCCCGGCCCGGAGCAGATGAAGGACGTCGACTTCCTGCTCGCAGGAGGCAACATCTTCGCCCTCGTCGTCTACGCCCACTCGTTCTCGAGAACGCGCCGATCCATGGCATCGACGACGACCTGCTGGGCGAGATCTTCGACTTCATGGTCCGGGACCTGTCACGGCACGCGGTCGCCCTCTCCCTGCAGGCGAGCGCGACCGACAAGCAGATCGCGCGGTGTCGGGACATGGTTCGGAGGCCGATCGCCGATCCCGAGCGATACGCTCGGGTATGGGAGAAGCAGGTACGCCCGCTCGACGGGGCCTACACGATGGCGCCGTAGAACGGACCGGGAGGACCGCAGTCCTTCGGCCGTCCCGTGCTCATCGCGGGCCGGTCGGCCTGCGGGCCAGCAGGTAGGCGCCGAAGCCGAGCGCGGCCGAGATCGCCGGCGCCGGCCAGCCGATCGACCGGAACGCCACGGTCGCTGCCAGCAGGCCCACGACCACACCCGCCGCGCGTGCTGTCCAATCGCTTCCGGACATCTCGAGGAGGGTGTAGCGGAACGGGTGTCCTCCCCAAGTGGCCTCAGCAGATGGCCTGCTGCAGACCGTCGACGAAACGGGTCAGCCGGTCGTGTGCCGAACGGTCGACGGCCATGAACTCGATCCCGACTCCCGTCGGCTCCAGGGGCTCGCAGCCGTCGCGAACGACCCGCCCGCTCAGCTCGAGGGGGTCGCCGCCGTCGGGCAGGCAGAGCGTGAAGGCGAGAGACGCCTTCACGTCCGGGCTCTCGCGGGTCTCGACGTACATTCCGCCGGTGGTGAGGTTCACCGTGACGGTCGAGGAGTCGACCCCGAACTCCGGGGAGACGACCGGAACCCGCACCGGTGGGCGGTAGGTCTTCCGCCGCTCGAGGATGATCTCGCCAACCTGCATCGAGGCGCTCCTTCGTCTCGGAAACGAAGAAGGGGACGCAGCCGCAGCCACGTCCCCCTCCCACCTCAAAGCATCGGCATGCCCGCCGGGATCTTCAGCGGAATCTGTGATGCAGGTCACCCGTTCTGCGCAGAACGTGCGAGCCTGCGCGTCGCTTGCGACCGACGCACGCGCGACCTGCCGCCGGCCTGCGCCGGGTGTGTCCTCGGTCGCCCCGGTGGCGCCGGCTTCTCGCGGCTGCACACCTTCAGCGCGCCGCCTCCAGGCGGAAGCGGCCGTCGTAGATCAGGCGGTGGGGCACGGTGAAGCGGACGCTCGTGAAGGCGTGCTCGCCCTGCCGGTCCCGGTGCTCGCGGATCTCGACCCGTTCGGCGGGTTGCGCTCGCGCCAGGTCCAGGAAGGCCGGCCCGAAGCCGAACAGCTCGTAGCGCGGCGCGAAGACCACGTAGTGGTGCCGGGCGTCGCCGACGTGTCCCCAGGCCCGCCCGCTCGCGAGCAGCCTCGGGATCTGCCAGATGGGCTCGGAGAGCGGGTTCTCGGAGGTCAGGAACTGGAAGGTCTCGTGGAAGCCCCAGTCCAAGGAGACCACGGCCTGCTCGGGGGCGGCAGCGAGCTCCGCCGCGAAGGTGTCGAGGGCGTTCGAGTAGCGGCCCCGCCCGCCGGTCTCGGCGATGAGGCTGCGCGTCTCGGCGACGACGCGGAGCTCGCTCGCGAGGATCGCGAGGGCCGCGATGGAGACCGTCACCCGCGCGATCCGGGTGCTTGCGATCGCGACCATCACGACGGCCACCAGCAGGTGGGTGAAGGGCATCAGGTTCAGCATGTGATGGGCGCGGACCGCACCCGGCAGGGCCAGCATCGAGAGCCCCAGGCAGGCCACCGTCACGCCCAGGAAGACCAGCGCAGCGCGGGTCGGGCCCTCCGCCGGTCCGTCCTTCGCGAGCCGCACACCCGTCGCCACCAGCGCGGCCGCCAGTGCCAGACCGAAGAGCCCCCACGGTGCGGGGTCCTCGAAGAGCTCCTCGAACAGGCCGCCCATCGCGATCACGCGGTAGTAGTGGGAGCCGTCCAGGGTGCTCCAGAGCACGCGTGCCCGATAGGCGAGGTCGCCCCGCTCCGAGATTCCCGAGGCGACGGTGAGCAGGTCGATCACCGAGAGGAGCATCGGCAGGGCGCCGACCACCAGGGCGATCCCCGCGAAGACGACGGTGCGCGGTCGCCCGCGTGCCTCGCGCCACAGCTGCGGTCCCCGGCAGGCGAGCAGACCGACCGCCGCTGCGACGCCGATGAGCACGAAGTCCGCCCGGGCGTACACGCCGAGCCCCATGGCCAGGGCGCCCGCCACCACCAGACTGCCGCGCTCGTCCTGCCAGCCGGCCGTCAGCAGGTAGAGGCCCAGGCAGCGGCACAGCAGCAGGGCCGTATAGGGTCCCCACTCGCAGCTCCCGAAGAAGACGAAGCTCGGGTCGAACGCCACCAGGGCGCCTCCCAGCAGCGCCGGTGCGAGTCCGAAGACCCTTCTCGCCCACAGCATGGTGAAGAGGAGCGACAGCAGCGCGGTGCCCAGGGTCGCCATGCGCAGGGTGTGCGGGTCGGGGCCGAAGATCGCGAAGGCGGGGATCAGCAGCTGCGGCTTGAGGGCGCCGAGGTAGGCGGCGTTGCGCAATGGGAAGCGCCGGCCGAGCAGCCAGGTGGAGCGCTCGCTCGGCGGGTGCACGGTGCTTCGCTCGGGCTCGAGGAAGTCGCGTGCCTGCTGGGCGAGGAAGGCCTCGTCGTAGTTGAGACCGGGCTCTCCGTCGGGTGGCGCCAGTGCGCCGACCACGATCGCTCCCAATACGAGCCAGGCGCCGATCGCGATCGCCGACTTCGACATTCGCGCGAGGGTACACCGGACACCCGGCGAGTCGACTTCGGTATGCTCGGCGCCCTTCACGGCAGGACGGTCCGCGAAGGCGAGACGAAGGCGAGAAGGAGCTCCGTTGGGTCGAGGCAGCATCGAGGGCATGGGCGGGCGTCTGGCACTGCTCGGCATCTTCGCGGCGGTCGCCTTCGTGATCTACTCCCCGGCGCTCGACGGCACCTTCATCTCCGACGACGAGCACTACGTCCAGCGCAACGTCTTCGTGCATCGACCGCTGGAGAACTGGGTCGCGATCGTCGATCCCAGGAGCGTGGTCGCGGAGATCGTCGAGAACTACGCGCCCGTCCATCTCCTGTTGCACGCCATCGAGTGGCAGCTCTTCGGAGCCGAGACCTTCGGCTACCACGCCGTCAACGTGGTGATGCACGCGCTGGCCTCGCTGCTGCTCGTGTTGCTGCTGGCCCGGAGCGGGCTTCCGGCCCCCGCTGCCGTGTTGGGCGGCGCGCTCTTTCTCGTGCACCCGGCGAACGTCGAGGCCGTGGCCTGGATCAACCAGCTGAAGACCTCGTCGGCCATGGTGCTCGGGCTCTCGGCGCTGCTGCTGCACCCCCGACGTGCCGCGCTGGCGGCATGGCTCTTCGGTCTGGCGCTGCTCGCGAAGCCGACGGCTGCCGTCGCGCTCTTCGTCGCGGCAGCCATGGGGTACACCCGCGCCGGGCGGGACTCCGAGCCTGCCGACTGGCGATGGTCCTGGCTCGTCGTGTGGGCCGCGATGCTGGCCCTCTTCGCCGTCGCCGAGGGTCTCGCCTTCGGCCAGACGGCGGGCCAGGCCCCCACCCTCTACGAGGGCCTGGGAGATCGTCTGCGCTCGATCCTCGCCATAGCCCTGCGCTACCTGGTCATGGCGGCCACCAGCTTCGGCCTCTCGACCTTCCAGGAGCCCGAGCCCGCCGGAGTCCTCGATCCGTGGTGGCTGGCTTCGCTTCCCGTGCTCGCCGGTCTGGGCTGGCGGAGCTTCGTCACCCTTCGCGACCGGAGCTCCGAGTCGATCTGGTGGGTCTTCGCGGTCGTGTCCTTCGCGCCGGTCTGCGGTCTCATTCCGCTGCCCTTCCCCATCGCCGACCGCTACCTCTACTTCATCCTGCCGGGGTTGATCGGCGGCTTCCTGATGGCCGGTCGGGAGCTGAAGTCGCGTTGGCTTCCGTCGGCACGCGCCACCCAGGCGCTGTGGGTGGTGGCGGCCCTCGCGCTGCTCGTCTTCTCCGCGCGGGGCTACGCCCGCGCCCACGTCTGGCAGAACCCGTTCACGGCGATGGCGGACTCGATCCTCCACTACCCGGACGGGGTGGCGGCCAAGACCCAGCGCGCGACGGCCGCGGCGCAGGCGGGCGATGCCCGCACCGCGGTGGAGCTGTTGCGCGAGGCGCGGGCCCGTGGATACAACCGGCTCGACCACCTGCTGATGCCCGGCTACGGGCCCATCGCGGGTGAGCCGAGCTTCGTCGCGCTCAAGCAGGAGTGGGCGCGCGAGTGGATCGAGCGACTCTCCGCCCGGGAGAATCCCACCCAGCACGAGCTGCAGCTGGTCGCCCAGGCACAGCTGGTGCTCGAGGACCTCGACGCCGCGCGGGATACCGTTGCACGTGCCATCGAGCAGGGCGGGCCGATCACCGAGGCGCTCGAGGTCGATCTCGCGAACATCGAGCGGGCGATCCGCTTCTCGCGCTTGCGGAAGTAGCCTTCGTCTCGCGGGGCGGGCCCGACCCGCTCAACCGCGCAACATGCCCTGGACCTGGGCACGCAGGCGGTCCCGCTCGCCCGGCGGGAGGGACTCGAGCTCGTTCATCAGCTGGAGCAGCTGCCGCAATCGGGGCGGGCTGCGGCGCCCGCGGCCCAGCATCTCGTGCAGGGACGAGACGACGCCCGCCGGGAGACCGGCGACCTCGCAAGCGCGGGCGCGCTGTACCAGGGCGTCGAAGGGCGCCCCCAACGCGATGGCGCCGTCCAGCAGACCGATCGCCTCGCTGGCCCGGCTGGGGTCGCCCGTCCCGATGCGCCAGGCAGCTCGCAGCCGAGAGGCCGCGGAGAAGGCGGGATGGGCGGCCCCGATCGACGCGAGGCGCCCGTCGAGCGCCCGCAGCTCCGGCCAGTCCGCTGCGTCCTCGAGCTGCCAGGCTTCCGACAGGAGGCGCGCGCTGCCCTCCAGACCCGGACCGAGCGCGGCGAGGTCGGCCGGGCGGACGGTGGAGCCCACCGCGCGCCGCAGGC
>JANQSB010000208.1 GCA_028284295.1 Myxococcota bacterium
CTGCCGGTGAGGGTGAGACCCAGGGCCGCGCCGCCTCCGCCGAGCACGACACCGAGGGCGGAGCCGAGGGCTGCCTCGAGTCGGATGCGGCCGAATCCGGACGGGGTCGCCGTGCCGGGCGCGGTGCTCGTCGGGTTCGGGGCGGGCGCCTCGGCAGGCGCGTCGGGCGTCGGGACGGAAGCTGCCATCGGCCTGCACATCGGCTGCGCCCGATTCCGGCTTGAGGACGGGTGCTTCCGGGGCCTGGACCGCTCGGGCCACCGTCCGGAGGCGAGCCCATCGGGGTCGTCCGGTCAGTCGTCCCGCTGGCCCAGGGTCGCCTCGGCCTCGTCGCGCAGGGCGGCGAGGGTGCCGGACTGGACTGCCTTCCGGGCCCGCTCCAGCAGGCGCAGGTAGAAGCGCAGGTTGTGGAGGGTCGCGAGGCGGGCCCCCAGGGCCTCGTCGATGTGGAGCAGGTGCCGCAGGTAGGCGCGCGAGTGGAGGGTGCAGGCCGGGCAGTCGCAGCCGGGCTGCACGGGACGGGGGTCGTCCTTGAAGCGTGCGTTCTTGATGTGGACCCGCCCCTGGTCGGTGAAGAGCACGCCATGCCGACCGTTGCGGCTGGGGAGCACGCAGTCGAACAGGTCGACGCCGGCGGCCACGCCGTCCAGCAGGTCGACGGGTCGCCCCAGGCCCATCAGATAGCGGGGTGCGTCGGTGGGCAGCGACTCGTTGGCGACGGCGACCATGGCGGCGCGTCGCTCGCGTTCCTCGCCCAGTCCCAGGCCGCCATGGGCGTAGCCGTCGAAGCCGAGCGCGACGGTCTCGCGTGCCGACCAGGCCCGCAGTCGCTCGTCGACGCCGCCCTGGACGATGCCGAAGACGGCCGTCTCGGCGCGGCTGCGGGCGCGGGTGGCCCGCTCCGCCCAGCGGAGCGAACGCTCGGTGGCGACGCGAATCCGCGCCTGGGCCGCACCGGCGTCGCCCTCCGCGCCCGGGACGGGGACCTGGCACTCGTCGAGGACCATGGCGATGTCGCTCTGCAGGGCCTCCTGGATGCCGATCACGTTCTCGGGGGTCAGCAGCCGGCGTTTTCCGTCGAGCGGCGACGAGAAGGTGATGCCCTCCTCGCCGAGCTTCGCGCGGTCGGCCAGTGAGCTGACCTGGTAGCCGCCGCTGTCGGTGAGCCACGGGCCCTGCCAGCCGGTGAATCCGTGCAGTCCGCCCTGGCTCTCGACGATCGCCTCGCCGGGGCGCTCGTGCAGGTGGTAGGTGTTGGCCAGCAGGATCTGGGCGCCGATCTCCTCGAGGTCGCGCGGACCCACCCCGCGCACGGCTCCGTAGGTGGCGACGCACATGAAGGTCGGCGTCTGCACCCAGCCGTGGGGCGTGCCGAGCCGTCCGGCCCGAGCTTCGCCGTCGCGCGCCTCGACGTGGAACTCGAGCCGGGAGGGCAGGGCGGGGGGCGGGGAGCTCACTGCGCCTTCCACCCCTCAGGCGAGCCACATGGCGTCGCCGTAGGAGAAGAAACGGTACTCGCGCTCGACCGCCTCGCGGTAGGCCGCCAGCACGGGCTCGCGCCCCGCGAAGGCGGCGACCAGCAGCAGCAGCGACGAGCGGGGAAGGTGGAAGTTCGTGAGCAGCGCGTCGACCACCCGGAAGGGGTCGCCGGGGCGCAGGAAGAGGCGGGTCTCGCCTGCACCCGGCGTGACCCGGCCGTCCTCGCGGGCCCGGGTCTCGAGCACCCGCGTGGTCGTGGTTCCGACCGCCACCACGCGTCCCCCGCGCTCGCGGGTCTCGCCGATGGCGCGGGCGGTCGCCTCGGGAAGCTCGTAGTGCTCGGCGTGCAGGCGTCCGGCGCGCAGGTCCTCGTCGGAGAGCGGCCGGAAGGTCCCGAGGCCGACGTGCAGCACCACCTCGGCGCGTCGGACGCCGGCTGCGTCGATCCGTGCGAGCAGGTCGCGACTGAGGTGGAGGCCGGCCGTCGGCGCTGCGACCGCTCCGGGCACCCGGGCGAAGACGGTCTGGTAGCGCTCGCGGTCGAGCGCGTCGTCGTCGGTCTCGCTTCGCTCGATGTAGGGCGGCAGGGGAGGGCGCCCGTTTGCGTAGGGGTCGACGCCCGGATCGAACGCCAGCGTCACCTGTCCCTGCTCGTGGACCGCCTCGATCACCGCGCGCAGTGGCGTGTCGTCGGCCCGCGCACCCAGCTCGAACTCGATGCCCGGTCGAACCCGCCCCGAGATGCGGACGAGCGCTCGGCAGCGCGCGACGTCGGCGGTCGCGTCGGTGGGCTCGCGGCCCAGCAGCAGGGCTTCCGCGGCGCCGCCGGAGCTCCGACGGCCGACCAGCTTCGCGGACAGCACCCGGGTCGTGTTCAGGACCAGCAGGTCGCGTGCGTCCAGCAGCTGGGGCAGGTCGCGGATCGTGCGGTGCTCGACGGCGCCCGTCGCGCGGTCCAGGCAGAGCAACCTCGAGGCGTCCCGATCGGCCAGCGGTCGCTGGGCGATCCGCTCCTTCGGGAGTGCGAAGTCGTAGGCGTCGAGGTCGATCGGCGGCGCCGTGTCGCCCGGGCTGGCGGACTGGGGCGCACTGCTCACGGCCCCGCTCCGGCTCCCGTTCCCGCGCTGGCCGGCGGCGTCGCGTCCGCGGTCTCCCGTGACGGGTTGCCGGCGCCGTCGGGCGACGTCGCGGAGGCGGTCGGACCGGGGACCGGGGTGGCCCCCATGTCGCGAACGGCGGCGAACAGCGGCTGACTCTCGAGCAGTGCGTCGTAGCTGAAGAGCACTTCGCCCGTGCTGCCGACCTCGCGCACCACGGAGAGCTGGTCGACGGCGCGCGCCGGCCGGGACGCGAACAGCCAGGTGCCGGTTCCCATCCAGATCCGCTCGCGCTCCGGGCTCGCTGCGAAGCTCTCGACCTGGTGGCGGAAGAGGGCGTCGTCGAGCGTGTAGACCATGGGCACCGCGAAGTCGACGAGCCCCTCGCGGACCCAGCTGCGCCAGTCCTGGTTGAGGCTCAGATAGGCGCGGTCCGCATAGGCGATGACCGCGGCGGAGACGAGCAGCTCCGGGTGGTCCGCGAGCACGCGGGTCCGCAGGTCGCGCACGAGCCCCGTCACCTGCTCCCGGCGCCAGCGGTCCCAGGCATTGGCGTGGACGATGGCGCTTCGGGCCGGATGATCGGGGTCGCGGTACGGGCCCTGCAGGCCCGTGTCCGCGCGGAAGCGCAATCTCGATCCCTCCCCGTAGCCGAAGTCGAGGCCGACACCGAAGCGCGAGCCGGGCGAGAAGGGCAGCACACCCGGGTAGCGGATGTAGTCGAGATGGATGCCGTCGAGATCCGGATAGCGGTCGACGAGTTCCGCGAAGGTTTCGACGAGCCGCTCGCGCACGCCCGGGGCGCCGGGGTCGAGGTACAGGCCCGGCGTGCCCATGCGATACCAGTCCCGGTCCGGTCTCGGCAGCTCTCCCCCGGGATAGTCGAGCAGCGACCGGCCTCGCCGATCCACCAGCACCGCCGCCTCGCCGAGATCGCGCACGATGGGTGCGTCGCGGTTCGCGTTGAGCGAGAAGACGTTGACCCAGGCGTGGACGCGCAGCCCCGACGCCCGGGCGCGGTCGAGGGTCCGCCGCAGGGGGTCGATGCCGGTGCGCTCCCGGATCTCGCGGTACGGCGCCGGGTCCGCACGGGTGGCGTCGTACCAGGCGCGGCCGCCGCGATAGACCTGGACGAACAGGTCGGTCACGCCCAGGGCCTGCGCGTTCGCGATCAGCTCCTCGATCCGCTGCGGATCCTCGAGGGTCCGGGCGGAGCCTTCGCACAGGACCCAGACGCCCCGGAAGAGATGTCGGGCTTCCGGGGTCGTGCTCTCGGCAGCGGCCTGCGCAGCGGCTGCCGGCGTCCCGGCGGTCTCGGCGGGGTCCGGACCCGCCGCCACCGGGGCGACCTCCCGCTCGGCGCAGCCGCTCGCCAGGCCCAGACACAGACCCAGCCCCAGCAGGGCGGCCGACAGGGCTGCAGCGGCCCGCAGACCGGCACTCAAGCGCGGCCTCTGCCGGGCGATGGGAGAAGACATGGTGGCGAAGGACCCTACCCGAGCGTCCGCGCACGAACAATCGAAGGCCCGTCCTGTGCGATTTGAACCTCGTGTCCGGCTCCGACAAACTCCCGTTCTGTCCGAGACCCCCCGCGTCCCGGGTGAGACGAGGAGCCGGTGAGCGAGCGCTTCCCGAGAGCCGTCGCTGCGTTCGCGCTGCTCCTGCTGGTCGGAGCCCCGGCCCCGGTGGCTTCCAGCGCCCGGCTGGGGCCCCCCGAAGGCAGCACGGCCTGGATCCGCGGTCAGCGGCTGCTGGAACGGCCGGCGGCGGCGCTGCGGGAGGCCGTCGACGCCCGCGACCGGGGTGACCTCCGGCGGGCGGAGTGGCTGCTGGCCGAGATCACCCTCCGCTATCCGATCGTCCGGGACCACGCGGACCGCTTCCGCGCCGAGATCCTGCTCGATCTCGGGCGACCCGAAGAGGCCCTGGCGGTGGCTGCGGACGTCCTGGTGGCGGAGCCCGGAACCCCGCTGACGGGGATCCTGCGTCGCATCGAGGGCCTGGCGCTGGCCCGGGCGGGGCGCGAGGAGGAGGCCCGGCAGTCCTGGCGCCTGGGGCTCGACGCCAGTCGTGAGAGCGAGCTGCGGTCCGAGCTGCTGCGCCAGACGGCGCTCTCCGAGGAGCGCAGCGGCCTGCCCGAAGAGGCCGTCCAGACCTGGCGTGTCCTCTGGCACCTGTATCCCCTGAGCGAGGCGGCCGTGCAGGCCAGTCAGCGACTCGACGAAGCCGCCGCGACGTCGGGGGAGGCGGTTCGCAGCGCCTCGGACTGGCGCAAGCGGGGCGACAGCTTCTACCGCGAGCGACGCAACCCGGAGGCTCTCGAGGCCTACGACCGCGCGCTCGAGCTGGGCCTGCCGAAGTCGCGCGTCGATCGGGCCAGGCGCCGACGCGCCCAGACCCTGTTCCGGCTGCGGCGCTATCCGGAGGCGGTGGAGGCCTTCGCGGCCCTGCCGCAGAAGGACGACATCCCCATCTGGCACGCGCGCTCGATGGCGCGTGCCGACCGCGTCCCCGAGGCCATCGCTGCGTTCGAGAAGATTGCCGATCGCCGGCGCGGCAGCCACGCGCTGCGCGCCCGCTTCCTGGCGGCGCTCCTGCTCGACGGCCGGGGCGAGACCGAGCGATCCACACGCTACCTGCAGAGCCTGATCGATTCGCGCACCACGTCCTCGGTACGACGGGCGTCGCTGTGGCGGCTGGGCTGGCGCGCCTACCGCGAGCGGCGCTTCGCCGAGGCCGTCCACTACATCGATCGCCTGATCGTCGAGGAGAAGGACCCGATCGGGGGCCTGCGCTCGCGCTACTGGCGCGCACGCGCGCTCGGGCAGCTCGCGGGCGACCCCGAAGCCGCCGCCGCGGCCCGCGCGGAGTTCGCGCGGATCGCGCTCGACTACCCGCTCACCTACTACGGCTGGCGTGCGCGGACCCGGCTCGAGGGCCGGGGAGTCCCGGCCGCCGAGCTGCCCGCCGGCGCACCCAAGACGGGTGCCCG
>JANQSB010000286.1 GCA_028284295.1 Myxococcota bacterium
TTCATCACCCCCACGAGCGGCGAAGCCGCGAGGCCCTTCACCACCCCCACGAGCGGCGAAGCCGCGAGGCCCTTCGGCGCCCGCGAACGCGGCCGTCGAGAGTGCGGTAGATCCGGGGCCCGCGGACCGGACGACGGCGGAGCCGTACTCCTGTACGGCGAGCACGGCGGGAGGGAGCAGGTCCCGGAGATGCCGTGCTATCGGCGGCCGACAACGAAAAACGCCCCGCAAGCTCGCTGCGGGGCGTTTCACAGGGGAGGGCGGTGGACTCATTTTGGGGGGTGAGAGGTTGGACATTTCGCAAGAAATGACCAATCCACCGCCACTCCGGAACTGCTGAAATCCTCTGCTGAGATGCAGTTCGGCCATTATGCGGGTGCGCACGGGATTGTCAAACCCAAATCGTGCAACACCGTTCTGTCATGCGCGTTTCGCCTTTGAATCCAATGGGTTGAGATTCGATTTTCTGTCGAAGGCGGGCCGTTTCGGGGTGTCCGGGGGGCCCTTCTGGCGGGGTCGCGGCCATCCGGTACGGTTCGCCGGCCCCGTCCGTCGGGGAGCGGGAGGCGCCCGGGATCGCATGAGCGGGGCATCGGTACACAGCATCGGGCAACGGCGTTTCAAGGTCGTGACCTACGGCTGCCAGATGAACGTCCACGACACGGAGAAGCTCTCGAATCTGCTCTTCCATGCCGGGCTCGGCGAGGCGGAGGGCCTCGACGATGCGGACCTGCTCGTCATCAACACCTGTTCGATCCGGGACAAGGCGGAGAACCAGCTCTACAGCGATCTCGGGAAGCTGCGCTCCTGGAAGGACGCGCGCGCCGGTCGGGTGCTCGGGGTCGGGGGCTGCGTGGCACAGCAGGTGGGCGATGCCCTCCTGACCCGCTTCGCCTGGCTCGACTTCGTGTTCGGAACCCACAACCTCCGCTGGGTGCCGACCATGGCCGAGGCCGCTCTCGCGGGAGAACGATCGGCCCGCACCGAGGAATCCCGCTCGCCCGATCGATTCGATCTGCCCGAGCGTCACGCCGCCTGGCGTTCGCAGACTCCGGGTCGCGCATTCGTGACCGTGATGGAAGGCTGCGACATGTTCTGCAGCTTCTGCATCGTGCCCAGCACGCGCGGGCGCGAGATCAGTCGCCCGGCGGCGGCGATCGTGGACGAGGTCCGGGCCCTGGCGGACCGGGGCGTGTGCGAGGTCACGCTGCTGGGTCAGACCGTCAACGCCTACGGCCGTCACGACCTGCGCCGGGGCCGGGCGGAGGAGTCGGGGACGGTGGCCTTCGCGGAGCTGCTGGCGCGTCTGGACGCGATCCCCGGCATCGAGCGGATCCGCTACACGAGCCCGCACCCGCTCTTCTTCGACGAGGCACTCATCGCGGCCCACGCGAGTCTGGAGAGCCTGTGCCCCCACGTGCACCTGCCGATGCAGAGCGGCTCCTCGGCGATCCTCGAGCGGATGAGACGCCGCTACGATCGCGAGACCTTCCTGGAGATCCCGCGCGCGCTGCGGGCGGCCCGCGCCGACGTCGCCATCACGACGGACCTGATCGTCGGCTTCCCGGGGGAGACCCGGGCCGACTTCGAGGACACGCTGTCGGCGGTGCGCGAGGCGGCGTTCGTGGACAGCTACAGCTTCAAGTACTCCCCACGACCGGGCACCACGGCCCTCGAGCTGGACGGATCCGTCGATCCCGAAGAGGCCCAGGACCGGCTGGCGCGACTGCAGCAGCTGCAGCGGGAGCTGACCCTCGCCCACCATCGCAGCCGGGTTGGAAGCCGTACAGAAATACTGGTCGAGGGACCGTCGAGGAAGAGCTCGCGCGGTGGCGCGGGCAGCGAGACGCTCCCCCAGCAGGTGCGGGGCCGCGACCCCTGGCACCGGCTGATCAACGTGGACACGGACGCCCCGGCCGGCGAGCTCCTGGCCGTGGAGGTCGTGGAGGCGACACCGCACTCCCTGATCGGCAAATCGGTGAAGAGGGGCGCCTGGGCGGCCGAAGAGACAGGGCGAAGCGCCGTGACCGCGGCGTCGGAGGACCCCCTGCGCGTCCTCTAGGCCCGGTCTCGGCGGTCTCGTGAGGGGATCGCATGCCGAAAGCCCGGGTGCTCGCCGTCGACGATCAGCGCTACTTCCGCGAGCTGATCGAGGGCCTGCTGGTCGACGAGGGCTACGAGGTCGTCACCGCGTCGAGCGGCGAGGAGGCGCTGCACGTCCTCGAGCGCGAGGACTTCGAGATCGTCCTGACCGACCTGGTGATGCCGGGTATCGACGGCACCCAGCTCGTCGAGCGCATCAAGGAGCGCAACCCCGACCAGGAGATCGTCATGGTCACGGGCGTCGTCGACGTGAAGACGGCGGTCGCGGCCATGAAGCAGGGCGCCAGCGACTACATCCTGAAGCCCTTCGACCGCAAGGCGCTGGCCGCGGCGCTGGAGAAGATCCTGAAGCGCCGCCGGCTCCAGGACGAGCACGAGCGCCTGATGGCCGAGAACCTCGAGTACATGGGCGTGCTCTCGCTCTACGAACGGGCGGCCGGGCTCTTCTCGACCCTGGCCGTCGAGCCCCTGGCCGAGCGCATCGTCGAGGGCATGTGCCTGGAGACGAACGCCCAGGGCGGCGTGCTCTGGGTCGCGGACGACCTCGGGTCGAGCCGCCTGCGCCTGGTCGGCCTGCGGGGTCTGATCCGGGTGGACGAAGAGCCCCGCGAGCTCGTGGTCGAGCGACTCGGCACGGAGTTCGGCCCCCTGGTGGACGACGGGCGTTCGATCGTGCGGCCCCGGCGCAGCGAGAACGTCGAGGAAGACGAGGCCGAGGCTCCGGACGCGGGCCTCCTCTACGTCCCGCTTCAGCACGGCAACCGGCTGATCGGCATCGCCCGGCTCTCGGACCGCCTGGACGCCGACCACTTCGACGACGTCGACCGCGCGGCCGCCGAGAAGTTCGCGAGCTTCGGGGCCAGCGCCCTCACCAACGCCCTGCGCTTCCGCTCGCTCGAGCGGCTGTCGTTCCGCGACCCGGCCACCAAGGCCTACAGCCACGCCTACTTCGACGACGTGGTGCGCAACGAGATCCAGAAGGCCAGCCGCTTCGGTCGCCAGTTCTCGATCGTCCGGATCGACTGCGGTGCGCTCGACGGACTGCGCGAGCTGGCGTCCCAGAACGGGCTCGAGTCGTGGATCCAGGGCCTGACCCACAGCCTCACGGGCGTGCTCCGAACGACCGACCTGCTCGCGGCCGACGGCGAGAGCCGGTACAGCATGCTGCTGCCCGAGACCGACGCCCTGGGCGCGGCGATCCTGAAGCAACGCCTGGAGGAGACGGTCGGCGAGAGCGGCGCGCTCGACGCCTTCGGGGGCACGAATCGCGCCGAGTTCACCCTGGCCGTCGCCACCTATCCCACCGACGGCACGCAGCTGGAGACCCTGGAGCGTGCGCTCGAGCGCCGCATCGCCGAGGACCGGCTGAGCCTCCTGCGCTCGCTCGACCTCACGGGCCGTCCCTTCGCGGAGACCCTGTCGGCCCTGCTCGCCGAGGCCGAATCCGAGACGCCGGAGCTGCCCGAGCGGGTCGGCCGCTTCCTCATTTCCGAGGTGTTGCGTCGGCACGGGGAGCGGGGCCTGCTGGTCCTCGGTCCGGGTCGGACCCTCGGGCCGCTGGTGCACGAGGGGCTCGCCGCCCTGGCGGGGAAGGGCGACACCGAGATCGTGGTGGTGGGCGAGGCCGACGAGGCCGCCGGCGCACACCCCGTCACCTGGGTCCCGCCCGAGCGCGTCGGGGTGCACGACCCGTTCATGCTCTACTACGGCGAAGGCCCCGTGTACGCCATGGTCGGCGCCGACAAGGCGTCCGCCGAGGGCGAGGCGCGCTTCTTCCACACCGCGGACCGGGCGCTCGTCGAGCACCTGGCCTTCCAGCTGAAGCGGGATCTGGGCATCCCGCTGGGAGCCTGAGCGATGACCCAGGCCAATCCCATCGAGGCCGCCGAGGGCGTGAACCGGCTGGTGCTCATCGCCGACGGCAACACCGGGCGGGGACGTCGACTGGCGGCCGCCTGTGAGCGCGCCGGTGTCTCCTGTCTGACCGGGCCCCACGGCGCGGCGGCACTCGAGATGGCGCTGTCCGAGCGGCCGGGACTCGTGGTCGCCCAGGTGGACCTGCCCCTCGTCGACGCCCCGAAGCTGGCGGAGATCCTGCGCGCGAACCCGCGGACCCGCCGCTCGCGCTTCCTGTTCCTGGGAGACGGGGAAGGGCCGCCCGGTGCCGCGGGCCCGGGAGACCTGCAGCTGCCCTCCGGTGCCGACACGGACGCCATCGTGCGGGCCATCGAGGATCTGATCGGGCGCCAGGACCGACTCGACGCCGTCGACCGCGCGGCCGCCGAGGGCGAGCCCGTGGACGGGGACCTGTCGCTCGTCGGGCTCGCGGACCTGCTCTCGCTGTTCCAGGCCAACCGCGCCAGTGGTCGCCTGCGTCTCGAGAACACCGAGGAGGGTCGGCGGGCGACCGGCCTGGTGGTCATTCGCGACGGGGACGTGCTGCAGGTCGAGTCCGGGACCGCCAGCAACGAGAAGGCGCTCTTCCGCCTCTTCGCCTGGCGCCAGGGCCGCTTCGCGTTCGAGCCCGGTCGCGTCGACGAGCCGGCCTTCATCGCCACCTCGACGCGGATGCTGATCCAGGAGGGCATGCGCCAGCTCGAGGAGTGGGACCGCCTCTCCACCAAGCTTCCGCCGCTCGACGCCCGGGTGAAGCTGCGACTGCGCAGCGGCGACCTGCCCAACATCGTCCACCCGCTCACCCAGGAGGTCCTGCTCCTGCTCGAGCTCTACGGGACGGTGCGCGACGTCGTCGACCACTGCTCCTTCCCCGACTACCAGGTGCTCCGGACCCTGGCGACCCTGGCAGACCGCGAGATCCTGGAGGTCGGCCGGGTCCCGGTGCCGACCAGCGAGCCGGAGGAGGGCGGAAGCGAGGTCCTCTTCAACGAGGCCCAGATCCGGCGCCTGCGCGAGTGGATCGTCACCGGCACGCCCGCGGGCGGCGAGCTGGCGCCCGCGAAGCTGGTGGTGGCGGCCTCGGACCCCGATTCGCTGCCGGAGTTCACGCGTCTGCTCGGGGCGCTTCCGGGGGTGACCCTGGCGCCCGGGCTGCGCGATGGCGCCCTGGCACCGGACTCCCTCGAGACGATCGGGCAGCTGGACGCGGGAGACGGCGTCCGGCTCGAGTTCGTCCACATGCCCCGGAGCGAGCGCTTCGCCCCCCTGTGGCCCCTCGCCGGGCACCGCGCACTCGGCACCCTGTTCCTGCTGAACGGGCGGGTGGCCGAGGCGGCCGAGCGGGTCCGCCTGCTCTCCGAGACCCTCGCCGAGCTTCCCCGGGCACGCACCTTCCACGTGGCCATGCTGGGCAAGGGCGAGCGGATCTCGCCCGACGAGCTGCGCGAGAACCTGACCCTGATCGACGAGGCATCGCTCTTCCTGCTCCCCATCGAGAGTCGCAAGACGCCGACCGCTCTGATGCGGGGCCTCTTCTCGCGGATCGTCCCGTGAACGCCGCCGACCTGAAGCGCTTCCCGCTGCTCGCGGAGCTCTCGGACGAAGACCGGGAGGCACTCTTCGAGCTGCTGGAGACGCAGTCCGTGCGCAAGGGCCGCTCGGTGTTCCGTCAGACCGCCGAGGCCGATGGTCTGGTGTTCCTGGTGTCGGGCAAGGTGGCCCTCTCGCGCGAGAACGAGGCCGAGCTGGGCCAGATCGGCCCGGGGGAGATCCTCGGAACCGCTTCGCTGTTGACCATGGGGCAGCGCGAGGCGACCGCCAAGGCAGCCGAGCCCAGCGAGATCGCGCTGCTCTCCCGCAACGCATACCGCCGTTTGGTCGAGGATCATCCGCGCACCGCGTGTCGCCTCACCGAGGCGATCGCCCAGGACCTGTCGTCCCTGCTGCGCGAGGCGCTGCCCCGGCTCGGGGCCGGCCAGTAGGCGATCGTCCCTCGGTTGACCCGCGGCGGTCCCGGGCTACTCTCCCGCGCCAAATCCGGGGCGCGCCGATGGACGAAAGCCGAATTCGAGAGGGTCTGACGTTCGACGACGTCCTTCTCGTGCCCGGCGCCTCGCAGGTCCTTCCCGCCGACGTCGACCTGCGCACCCAGCTGACCCCGGAGATCGATCTCTACTCGCCCCTGATCTCGGCGGCGATGGACACGGTGACCGAGCACGAAGCGGCCATCTGCATGGCCCAGAACGGCGGTCTCGGCATCATCCACAAGAACATGTCGATCGCCTCGCAGGCCGGCGAGATCGACAAGGTGAAGCGCTCCGAGTCGGGGATGATCGTCGATCCGATCACCATGCGGCCCGAGCAGCGCATCTACGAGGCGCTCGAGGTGATGGAGCGCTACCGGATCTCGGGCGTTCCGATCACCCGGGACGGCAAGGCGGTGGGCATCCTCACCAACCGCGACCTGCGCTTCGTGCGGGACAAGTCCCGCGAGATCTCGGCCGTGATGACCTCCGAAGGGCTCGTGACCGTGCCGCCGGGGACGGGCATGGAGCACGCCAAGGAGCTGCTCCACCAGCACCGCATCGAGAAGCTGCTCGTCGTCGAGTCGGACGGGACCCTGCGCGGCCTCATCACCATCAAGGACATCGAGAAGACCGAGCGCTACCCGCACGCCTGCAAGGACTCCATGGGACGCCTGCGCTGCGGCGCCGCCATCGGGGTGGGCCCGGATCGCCTCGAACGCGCCCAGGCCCTGGTGAACGCCGGGGTCGACGTCGTCGTGGTGGACACGGCCCACGGGCACTCGCAGATGGTGCTCGACACCGTCACCGAGATGCGGCGGACCTTCCAGGACCTGCCCCTGATCGGCGGCAACGTCGCCACGGGGGAGGGCGCCGAGGCGCTCATCAAGGCGGGCGTGTCGGCCGTGAAGATCGGTGTCGGTCCGGGGTCGATCTGCACCACCCGGGTGGTGGCCGGCGTGGGTGTGCCCCAGTTCACCGCCGTCTCGGATGCCGCGGCGGTGGCCAGTCGCTCGGGCGTGCCGATCGTCTCCGACGGCGGCATCAAGTACTCGGGCGACGTCGTCAAGGCGCTGGCGGCGGGGGCCTCGACGGTCATGATCGGGTCGCTCTTCGCCGGCACCGACGAGGCGCCCGGCGAGGTCGTCCTGTTCCAGGGCCGCTCCTACAAGGTCTATCGCGGCATGGGCTCGCTGGGTGCGATGGCCGAAGGCAGCCGCGACCGCTACTTCCAGGGCGACGTCGAAGACAGCAACAAGCTCGTGCCCGAGGGGATCGAGGGGCGCGTCCCGTACCGCGGCTCGCTGTCCCAGAGCGTCCACCAGCTGCACGGTGGGCTGCGCTCCGGCATGGGCTACTGCGGGGCCGCCGATCTGGCGGATCTCCGCAACAAGGCCCGCTTCGTCCGCATCTCCTCCGCGGGGCTCCAGGAGAGCCACGTCCACGACGTGATCGTGACGAAGGAAGCTCCGAACTACCGCATCGAATAACTCGATCGGCTACCTTGCGGCATGCGATCCCCCCGCAAGTCGTCGAACGTAGAACCGATGCGACCTCTCGCCCGGCCCGCTCCCACGCGGCCTCCGCGGTGCGGGAGGCAGCTCGGCAGCCGGCGAGGATCGCGAGCTCCCCGATGACAGGCGCCTCGAATACAGACCCCCGCGGTCAGCGCATCCTGATCCTCGACTACGGCGCGCAGTACACCCAGCTGATCGCGCGTCGGGTCCGGGAGCACCACGTCTACTGCGAGATCCAGCCCGGCGACCTGGCGCTGTCCGAGGTCGAGGCCTTCGCGCCCACGGGCATCATCCTGTCGGGTGGTCCCGCGAGCGTTCTCGACGACGGCTCGCCCGACGTCGACCCCGGCGTGCTCGAGCTGCCCGTGCCGATCCTCGGGATCTGCTACGGGCTGCAGCTGCTGGTCCAGCGCCTGGGCGGCCAGGTCGAGCCCGCCGAAGATCGCGAGTACGGCCGCGCCTTCCTGCACGTGGACGTCGAGGACGCACTCCTGGGTGCCGCCGACCCGGCCAACCTCGAGGCCCCCGAGGCGGGCAACCGCGTCGTGTGGATGAGCCACGGGGATCGCGTGCTCGAGCTGCCGCCGGGCTTCCTGACGGTGGCCCACAGCGCCAACTCCCCCTACGCGGCCGTCCGCCACGAAGAGCGGCCGATCTGGGGCGTGCAGTTCCACCCGGAGGTGGTGCACACCGACGGCGGCAGCGAGATCCTGCGGCGCTTCGTCCACGACGTGTGCGGCTGCAAGCCCGGCTGGACCACCGAGGCCTTCATCGAGTCGACCATCGAGCGCATCCGCGAGCAGGTGGGCTCGCGAAGGCTCGTATGCGGACTCTCCGGCGGCGTCGACTCGTCGGTCGCCGCCGCCCTGGTGCACCGGGCCGTGGGCGAGCAGCTCACCTGCATCTTCGTGGACCACGGACTCATGCGCGCCAGCGAGCGCGAGCAGGTCGAGGCGCTCTTCGCCGAGTCGCTCGGCGTGAAGCTCGTCTCGGTCGACGCCTCCGAGCTCTTCCTGCGCGAGCTGAAGGGCGTGTCCGACCCGGAGCAGAAGCGGCGCATCATCGGACGCCTCTTCATCGAGGTGTTCGAGCGCGAGGCCGCGAAGATCGGTGACGTCGACTTCCTGGTGCAGGGAACCCTGTACCCGGACGTGATCGAGAGCGTCTCCGTCAAGGGCGCGTCGGTCACCATCAAGACCCATCACAACGTCGGCGGCCTGCCCGAGGACATGCGACTCGAGCTCGTCGAGCCGTTGCGAGAGCTCTTCAAGGACGAGGTGCGGGAGGTGGGTCGACAGCTCGGCCTGCCGGAGGCCGCCGTCGGCCGGCATCCCTTCCCGGGCCCCGGTCTCGCGATCCGGATCATGGGCGAGGTGACGCGCGAGCGCCTCGAACCGCTGCGCCAGGCGGATGCGATCCTCATCGAGGAGATCCGCAACGCCGGCCTCTACGACGAGATCTGGCAGGCCCTGTGCGTGTTCCTGCCGATCCACAGCGTGGGCGTAATGGGGGACGCCCGCACCTACGAGAACGTCATCGCCGTCCGCTGCGTGAGCTCGGTGGACGCGATGACGGCCGACTTCTCTCACATCCCCCACGACGTGCTGGGCCGCATCTCGAATCGCATCATCAACGAGGTGAAGGGCGTCAACCGAGTGGTCTACGACATCTCGTCGAAGCCCCCGGCCACGATCGAGTGGGAGTAGGTGCCGAAGCCGTTCGGACTCTCTCCGCAAGTCCGCCGTACCGGCGAACTTGCTTCGCCGCAGGCGCTCGGTAGGCGATAGGCAGCGAGCGGATGCCGAAACCCTTCGTCCACCTCCACCTGCACACGCAGTACTCGCTGCTCGATGGGGCCATCAAGCACAACCCGCTCTTCGAGCGCGCGAAGGCCATGAACATGCCGGCGGTCGCCCAGACCGACCACGGCAACCTCTTCGGCACCGTCGAGTTCTACGAGAAGGCCCGCGCCAACGGCGTCAAGCCCATCATCGGCTGCGAGGTCTACATCGCGGGCAAGAGCCGCTTCGACAAGGAGGGGCGGGAGCGCACGCCCGATGGCTTCGACGCCATCAGCCACCTGCTGCTGCTGGCGATGAACGACACCGGGTACAAGAACCTCATGTACCTGGTCTCGAAGGGCTACCTCGAAGGCTTCTACTACCGGCCGCGCATCGACATGGACATCCTTCGCGAGCGCAGCGAGGGGTTGATCGCGACCTCGGGCTGCCTGTCGGCGCCGGTTCCGCGGGCCATCGTCAACGGCGAGATCGAGCGGGCCTGGCGGGTCGCCGAGGACTTCCGCGGCATCTTCGGCGATCGCTACTACCTCGAGATGCAGCGCCACGGCATTCCTGCCCAGGACGAGGTGAACGCCGAGCTCGTCAAGATGTCCATGGACATGAACATCCCGCTGGTGGCGACGAACGACGCCCACTATCTCGAGCACGGCGACCACCACCACCACGATGCGCTGCTCTGCATCGGGACCGCCTCCAACCTCGACGACCCGAAGCGTTTCAAGTTCGACGGCCACGGCTTCTACGTCAAGGACGGCGACGAGATGCGCGAGGTCTTCCACGACCACCCGTCGGCCGTCTCGAACGCGCTGGAGATCGCCGAGCGCTGCGAGCTCGAGATTCCGATGGGCCACTACCACATGCCCGAGTACCAGGTGCCGGCCGGCAAGAGCCTGGACGAGGTCATGGAGGAGCAGTCCTGGGCCGGGCTGAAGGAGCGCCTGGGCCTCGAGCAGGACGAGCCCCTCAAGGACGCCGAGTACGCCGACCGCATGAAGCACGAGCTCGGCGTCATCAAGCAGATGGGCTTCGCGGGCTACTTCCTGATCGTCGCGGACTTCATCAACTACGCGAAGCGCAGCGGGGTGCCGGTGGGGCCGGGCCGTGGCTCGTCGGCGGGCAGCCTCGTCGCGTACTCGATGGGCATCACGGGCGTCGACCCCGTCCACTACGGAATCATCTTCGAGCGCTTCCTGAATCCCGAGCGCGTCTCGATGCCCGACATCGACGTCGACTTCTGCATGCGCGGCCGCGACTCGGTCATCCGGTACGTGGCCGAGAAGTACGGCTCCGGGCGCCCCTCCGAGGACTCGCCGCTCGAGGGTCGCTACGACGACGTGACCGTCGCGCAGATCGTGACCTTCGGGACCCTGCAGGCCCGGGCTGCGATTCGCGACGTCGGCCGCGTGCTGGGCATGCCCTTCGGCGACGTCGACCAGGTGGCGAAGCTCGTCCCCGAGGTGCTGGGCATCACCCTCTCCGACGCCATCGCCCAGTCGAGCGAGCTGCGGGCCCGCATGGACTCGGATGGGCAGGTCAAGCAGCTGATGGAGACCGCGCTCTCGCTGGAGGGCCTGACGCGCCACGCCTCCAAGCACGCCGCCGGCGTCGTCATCGGCAACAAGCCGTTGATCGAGCTGGTCCCCCTCTATCGCGACCCCAAGTCGGGCGACATCATGTCGCAGTACAACATGACCTGCGTCGAGCAGGTCGGGTTGATCAAGTTCGACTTCCTGGGGCTGCGCACGCTCACCGTGATGGCCGACGCCGAGGCGATGATCCGGGAGACGAAGAGCCCGGAGTTCCGATACGAGCAGATTCCCCTCGACGACGAGAAGACCTTCGAGATGCTGTGCGCAGGCGACACCGAGGGCGTCTTCCAGGTGGAGTCGAGCGGCATGACCGATCTGGTGATGCGCCAGAAGCCGGCCTCCTTCGACGACGTCCCACCGCTGATCGCGCTCTACCGCCCGGGGCCGCTCGGCTCCGGCATGGTGGACGACTACATCAACCGGCGGAACGGGGTCACCCGGGTCGAGTACGCGATCCCGGAGCTCGAGGAGCTCCTCTCGCCGACCCTGGGCGTGATCGTCTACCAGGACCAGGTCCTGCAGATCGCCCAGAAGATCGCCGGCTACACGCTGGGCGAGGCGGATCTGCTGCGGCGCGCCATGGGGAAGAAGAAGGCCGAGGTGATGGCGCAGCAGAAGGAGCGCTTCACCTCGGGCGCCGCCGCGCGCGACATCGACAAGCAGAAGGCGGCGACCCTCTTCGAACAGATCTCCGAGTTCGCCGCCTACGCGTTCCCGAAGGCGCACTCCGTCGCCTACGCCCTGATCGTCTACCAGACGGCCTGGCTCAAGGCGAACTACCCGCACGAGTTCCTGGCGGCGCTTCTCACCATCGAGTCGACGAACCACGACAAGCTCTCGCGCTACATCGCGCACTGTCGCGAGCGCGGCATCGCGATCCTGCCGCCCGACGTGAACGAGTCCGGTCGCAACTTCTCGGTCGTCGAGGAGAAGATCCGTTTCGGGTTCTCGGGCATCAAGAACGTGGGCGCCGGCGCCGTGGACCACATCCTGGAGGCGCGGGGAGAGGGCCCCTTCGAGAGTCTCTTCGACTTCCTGGAGCGGGTGGATGGGCGCAAGGTGAACCGGCGGGTCGTGGAGGCGCTGGTCAAGTGCGGCGCCTTCGACCAGCTGCACGACAACCGCAACGCGGTGTGGTGCTCGCTGGACGCGGCGCTCGAGCGGGCGGCCGCGGCACAGCGCGATCGTGCGATCGGTCAGGAGAGCCTCTTCGGCGGTCTCACCGGAGCCCCGGCCCTCGAAGCCCCGCAGCTCGCGGAGGTGCCTTCCTGGACCGAACGCGAGATGCTCGCCCACGAGAAGGAGCTGCTGGGCTTCTACGTGACGGGCCACCCCCTGGGACAGGTGGCCAAGGAGCTGGCCCGCTTCACCGACGTGACGGCCGGGACGGCCGCCGGACGCGAGGATCGCGAGGTCCGGGCGGGGGGGCTGCTGGTCGGTCTGCGCGAGACCCGAACCCGCAAGGGGCAGCGGATGGCCTTCGGTACCCTCGAGGACCTCGAGGGCAGCTTCGACCTGGTGATCTTCTCGGAGCCCTTCCAGCAGCACGCTGCGCTGCTGCAGCGGGCCAAGGACGGGGACGAGGAATCGGGGCCGATCCCGCTGGTCGTGTCGGGCAACCTCGAGGCCGGCGATCCGCCGAAGATCCTGGTACGGGACATCCTGCCGCTGGCCGATGCAGAGCAGAAGCTGAGCACCGCGCTTCGGGTGCGCGTGAAGGAGGACGAGCTGAGTCGCGACCGATTGACGGCCATGCGGGACGTCCTGCGGGGTCACGCGGGCGACTGCGCGGTGTTCCTCCACATCACCATCCCCGGCGAGACCGAGACCGTCCTCGCGATCGGGGGCGTCCGAGGGGTCGATCCGAGCGACGATCTGCGCCGCAAGCTCGACTCGCTCTTCGGCCGCAGCGTCGCGGAGACAGGCGTGTGAAGATGAGATTCCCGATCCGGGTCTCGAAGCCCGCAGCCCTCGTGGTGGGACTGGGGCTGATGGTCGCAGCCGCGGCCTCTGCGGAGGTTCGCCGCATCGAGGAGGTGGGGGCCGTCTCCATCCGGTCGGGCGCCCGGGGTGGCGACGCCCGGGACGCTGCCATGCAGGCCGCCCTGCAGCAGGCCGTGCTGCGGGTGGCACGCAGCTTCCTGATGGAGTCCGACCAGCCCGCGGCCGGCGACATCGACGACGCGGCCCTCGAAGCCGTGCTCGGCAAGCGGATGGTCCCGTATACCTCGAAGTTCCGCGTCCTCGAGGACCGCGGCGAGCGCCCGGCGATGTTCGCGGAGAAGGGCGCCGCCACCGAGTACGTGGTGGTCGTCGAGGTGCACGTGGAGGCCGACCGGGTGGAGCAGCGCCTGATGGACGAGGGGCTGCTGGCGCGCGACCCGTTGGCGGGGACCGTCAGCCGGGTGATCCTGGAGCTCCGCGGCGTGGAGGCCTACGGCGCGGTGGCGGCGGTGCGGGAGCTGCTCGTCGAGCGGCTGGGTGCCACGTCGGCCGTGCCCAAGAGCTTCGAGCGCAGCGTCGCCGTGATCGAGGTGGAGCTGCCGGGCGCGTCTGCCGACGCCCCTGGACTGACCGAGCAGATGGCCGCCCAGGGTCCCCCGGTCCTGCTGCTGCGGCCCGTCGAGGTCGACGACATGAGTGCCGTTCTGGACGTGACCTGGCGTCCGGAGAAGGCTGCCGGCGCAGCGGGTCGCCGGCGCTGACCGCCGAGAATCTGCCCCGCGGGTCGGATTTCGGCCCGGCGATTGACAGGCAAGGGCGAAACGGCAAATATTCCGCCTCGTTAGCTGGATTTAGGCACGTAGCTCAGCGGCTAGAGCGCCGCCTTGACACGGCGGAGGTCGGCGGTTCGATCCCGCTCGTGCCTACCACCGCTGAAAGTTGCAAGCCACGGCCGCAGACCGCGTTCGATCGATTCGGACCCGAAGCGCGGTGAGCATCCCCGACCGCACGGAACGCAGGACAAGACCCGTTTCCATGAGCCCCGACCGTAAATGAGCTCCATCGACGTTCGTCTACCCGACGGGAAGACGTTGACGGTGCCCCACGGCTCGACGGTTCTCGCGGTTGCTCAGGAGATCGGACCGGGTCTTGCCAAGGCCGCCCTCGCGGGACGCGTGGACGGACGACTGGTCGACCTGCGTCAGCCGCTCGAGACCGACGCGGCGATCGAGATCGTCACCAGCAAGGACCCGGACGGCGGAAAGGTCATCCGCCACTCCGCCGAGCACGTGATGGCGGACGCCGTCAAGCGGCTCTTCCCGAACGCACAGGTCGACGCGGGACGATCCGATCACTCCGAGAAGTTCCAGTACGACTTCCTGGTCGACGAGCCCTTCACACCGGAGGACGTCGAGCGCATCGAGAAGACGATGCTGGACATCGTCGCGGAGAACGCGGGCTTCGAGCGCCTGGTCGTGAGCCGCGAGGAGGCCCGTCGCCGCTTCTCGGAGATGGGGGAGGAGCTCAAGCTCCAGCGTCTCGAGGACATCCCCGAAGGCGACGAGATCACCCTCTTCCAACACGGCGACTTCGTCGACCTCTGCCGCGGACCGCATGTCCAGCGCGCCGAGCAGATCGGCGCCGTGCGCCTGCTCGAGACCTCCGGCTCCTACTTCCGCGGCGACGAGAACGGGCCCAAGCTGCAGCGCATCTACGGCACGGCCTTCGCCAACCGCAAGGAGCTGAAGGCGCACCTGAAGCGGATCGAGGAGGCCAAGGAGCGGGACCACCGCCGGGTCGGCACCGCCCTGGACCTCTACTACATCGACAGCGACATCGCGCCGGGGACTCCGTTCTACCTCCCGAAGGGCATGACGGTCTACAACGAGCTGCAGAACTACGTGCGCAGCCTCTACCCGCGCTTCGGCTTCGAAGAGGTCATGACGCCGCAGCTGTGTCGCTCCGAGCTGTTCAAGAACTCCGGCCACTACCGGATGTTCAAGGAGGACATGTACTTCTTCGAGGGCGAGGACGAGTCCGAGGAGATGGGCGTCAAGGCCACCAACTGCCCCTGTCACTGCGCGCTCTTCGGCAGCCGCAAGCGCTCCTATCGCGACTTGCCGCTACGCCTCGCCGAGTTCTCGCGACTGCACCGGAACGAGCGGAGCGGGACCCTCACCGGTCTGGCCCGGGTGCGCTCCTTCGCCCAGGACGACGCCCACGTCTTCTGCGAGCCCGACCAGGTGATCCCCGAGGTCCACCGCTTCTTCGAGATGCTGGAGGAGACCTACCAGCTGCTGGGTCTCGGTGGCGTGCACATGGCGGTCTCGACCCGGCCCGACGACTTCCTGGGCGAGCCCGCGGACTGGGACGTGGCGGAGAAGACGCTGGTCGAGGCCGTCGAGGGCGCGGGCTACTCCTGCAAGATCAAGGAGGGGGAGGCGGTCTTCTACGCCCCGAAGGTCGAGTGCGACTTCGAGGACGTGCTGGGCCGGACCTGGACCCTCGGCACCATCCAGATCGACATGGCGATGCCCGAGCGCTTCGGCCTCCAGTACGTGGGTCGGGACGGGGCCATGCACCAGCCCTCCATGCTGCACCGGGCCGTGCTGGGCTCGCTCGAGCGCTTCCTCGCCATCTACATCGAGCACACCGGCGGCGACTTCCCGTTCTGGCTCGCACCGATCCAGGTGGCCATCCTGCCCATCTCGGAGCGACAGCTCGAGTACGGAGAGCGCGTGGCGACCCGTCTGTCGGAAGCGGGAGTCCGGGCGCAGCTCGACGAGCGCAGCGAGACCCTGGGCTTCAAGATCCGGGAGGCGGAGGTCCAGAAGATTCCGCTCATGCTCGTGCTGGGAGACAAGGAGCTGGAAGACGGAACCGTGACCCCGCGACTGCGACATGCCAAGAAGCAGTCGAGGGATGCGACCGACCTGGAATCACTGGTCGCGGAGCTCGCCGAGGCCGTCGGCGAGAGACGCGCGCTTCCGCTCTCGTGACGAAGCCAACCAACCCACGGCCGAAGGAGACACGAACATCCCTGCCAGATCCAGATTTCGAATCGTAGCCCCGGAGCGAGACGCCACCCGGGTGAATGAACGCATCCGCGTCCGCGAGGTGCGGGTGATCGGCGCCGACAGCGAGCAGCTGGGCGTCATGACTCCGGAAGAGGCGCTCGAGAAGGCCCGGGAGGTCGGTCTGGACCTCGTAGAGGTTGCCGCGAACTCGAAGCCGCCCGTCTGCCGCATCATGGACTACGGGCGCTACAAGTACGAGCAGAAGAAGAAGCGCACGGGGCAGAACAAGAAGGCGCACGCCGCATCGCTCAAGGAGGTCAAGCTCCGTCCCGGAACCGACGTCCACGACCTGGGCTTCAAGCTCGACAACGCGCGCAAGTTCCTGCTCGAAGGCGACAAGGTCAAGGTGACGGTGATGTTCCGGGGCCGCGAGATGGTCCACACCCATCGAGGACGACAGCAGCTGCAGGCGGTGCTGGAACAGCTTCAACCCCTGGCGAAGCTCGAGAATGCCCCGCGCATGGAGGGGCGCTTCCTCTCGATGATCCTGGTGGGGGACCGCGAGGCGATTGCCGAGGCGAAGCGCGAGGCGGAGGCAGCGGACAAGGCCAAGGCCGCCGAGGAAGGCGCAGGAGACGAGAAGCCCGCAGCGGCCGCCAAGGCCGAGGCGGCGGAGAATCAGGAGTAGCGGA
The DNA here is from genome assembly GCA_028284295.1 of Myxococcota bacterium. Taxonomy (GTDB): domain Bacteria; phylum Myxococcota_A; class UBA9160; order UBA9160; family UBA4427; genus JAJDAN01. The sequence goes on from JANQSB010000286.1 coordinate 16,585, forward strand.
TCCCATCCGCGGAACGGCAATTCGAGCCCGACCGGGGCCCCAGTGGGGCGCGGCGGGCAGGAGGAATCGACGGTGCCCAAGATGAAGTCACACCGGGGTGCTGCCAAGCGCTTCAAGAAGACCGGGTCGGGCAAGATCTCCCGGCAGAAGGCGAACAAGCAGCACATCCTGACCAAGAAGACCACCAAGCGGAAGCGCAGCCTGCGCCAGGATTCGCTCATCTCCGACGCGGACGAGCCCCGCGTGCGGAAGATGCTGCCCTACCTGTAGCCCCAAGCACTGGCACTGGCACGGGGCCGTGGCACCAGGCCCCCGCACGACGCACAAGGAAGGAAGGCAAGATGCCGCGAGTCAAGCGAAGCGTCGCCGCCCGCAAGCGGCGGCGGCGAGTACTCAAGAAGGCCAAGGGCTTCTACGGCGCCCGGAGCAAGCTCTACGGAGTCGCTCGCGAGGCCGTCGAGAAGGCCGACAAGTACGCCTACCAGGGGCGCAAGCAGCGCAAGCGGCAGTTCCGTGCGCTGTGGATCGCGCGGATCAACGCCGCCGCGCGGGAGCACGACCTCTCGTACAGCAAGCTGATCCACGGCCTCAAGGAGGCCGGGGTGGAGGTCGACCGCAAGATCCTCGCCCAGCTCGCCATCGACGACCCGAAGGGCTTCGGCGAGCTGGCGGCGATCGCGAAGAAGGCGGCCTGAGCCAGCCGGGAGCGCAGCGGCGAAGCGAACCGAACTCGAGCACGAACGGGGGAAGGCGAGCATGACCAAGGCGGAAATCGTCGAGCAGATCTACGAGCGAGTCGGCTTCTCGAAGAAGGAGGCCGCCGAGCTCGTGGAGAAGGTCTTCGACGTGATCAAGGAGACCCTCGCGCGGGGGGAGAAGGTCAAGATCTCGGGCTTCGGCAACTTCGTGGTGCGTCACAAGAACGCCCGCAAGGGGCGGAACCCGCAGACCGGCCAGGAGATCCTGCTCGAAGCGCGCAAGGTGCTGACCTTCAAGCCGAGCCTCGTTCTCAAGAACGTGCTGAACGAAGAGCCGGCAGAGGTGGAGTCGCCGCCGCCGCCGCAGTAGCCTCCGGAGCGGCCTCGCGTCGCTTGCGAGCTGTCCAGTTGGGGGGTGGGGGATGGCGAAGAAGACCGCCAGGAAGAGCGGCCGCAAGAAGGCCGCGCGCAAGGCGCCCG
>JANQSB010000210.1 GCA_028284295.1 Myxococcota bacterium
TGCGGCGAGCCGTGACGGCGGCCTTCGCCGCCGAGCTTCCGGATCCACCCTGCTAGATTCGCGGGCGATGCCGGGGCAGGTCATCCGCGTGAGACGCCGCGAGCGGCTCGGCTGGCTGGAGCGCAGCTACCTGCCGATGCTGGGCAAGGGCCTGGCGGTTACCGCGCGCCACTTCTTCCGCAATCTCCGGGGCTTCGCGACCGGCCGCCGTCGCGACTTCGTGGTGCAGTTCCCCGAAGAGAGGGTCGAGCACCCGCAGGCCTTTCGGGGCATGCCGGTGCTGGTCGCGCTCGACGACGGTGCGCCCCGCTGCGTGGCCTGCGGCCTGTGTGAGTTCGCGTGCCCGACGGACTGCATCGAGATCGTCTCGGGTGAGCTGCCCGACGATCCCATCGAGCGCTTTCCGGAGCGCTTCGACATCGACCTGGCGCGCTGCATGTTCTGCGGGCTGTGCGAGGAGTCCTGCCCCGAGGAGGCGATCGTCATGAGCCCGGCGGTCGAGACCGCGGGCTTCGATCGCGCCTCCATGCGCTACTCGAAGGAGCAGCTGCTGGTTCCGGCACAGATGCTGGAGGATCGCCTCGCCTTCCTGCGTCGGGAGTACGAGCGGTGATCGAGCTCGTGGCGATCCTCCGCGACCGGGTTCCCGAGGCCGTTCTCGCCCATCACGCCCAGCACGGCGACGAGACGGTGGTGGTGGCCCCGGAGTCGCTCGTCCGGGTCTTCGAGTGCCTGCGGGAGGAGCCCGAGCTCGCCTTCGACATGCTGATGGATCTGACGGCCGTGGATCACTCGGAGCGGGCGGACGGTCCGGGGGATCCCCGCTTCGAGGTCGTCTACCACCTGTACGCGAGCACCCACGGGCATCGGCTGCGGGTCAAGGTCGGCGTCGCCGAGGAGGCCTGCGAGCTCGACTCCCTGGCGCCGGCCTGGCCGGCGGCGGACTGGATGGAGCGCGAGGTGTTCGATCTCTACGGCATCCGCTTCCGGGGTCACCCCGACCTGCGCCGCATCCTGCTCTACGACGGCTTCGAGGGCCATCCACTCCGGAAGGACTATCCGAAGACCCGGCGCCAGCCCCTCGTGGGGCCGTGCGACTCGTGAGCGAGATCCCGCGCCCCTGGACGGAGCGTCTGCCCGCGGGCGACGAGGGGCAGTCGGGGCGCGGACTGCACACCGCGACCCAGCGCCTGAACATGGGACCGTCCCACCCGGCCACCCACGGCACGGTCAAGTTCCTGATCGAGCTCGACGGCGAGAGCATCGTCGACCTGGACGTCCAGGTCGGCTACCTGCACCGCGGCTTCGAGAAGGAGTGCGAGAGCGGCACCTGGTATCAGGCCATCCCCTACACGGATCGCCTCAACTACAACTCGGCGATCCTCTGCAACCTGGGCTTCTGCCTGGGGGTCGAGAAGCTGCTGGAGCTCGAGACCCCCGAGCGCTGTCAGTGGTTGCGCATGCTGGCCGGTGAGCTGGCGCGGGTGGGCGACCACCTCACGCGCTGCGGAGCCACCTGCCTCGAGCTGCAGGCGATGACGCCCTTCCTGTACGGGATCGAGGCCCGCGAGCTGACCTGGGACCTGCTCGAGGCGCTCTGCGGTGCCCGGGTGACCTCGAACTGGGTGCGCATCGGCGGCGTGCGCCACGACCTGCCGGAAGGGTTCGGAGACGCCTGTCGCGACAAGCTCGCCCGAATCCGCAGGCTGCTCGCCGACTTCGACGCCGTCGTCAGCCGGAACCGGATCTTCGTCGATCGTCTGAAGGGCACGGGCGTCCTCTCGCCCGAAGACTGCATCCGCTACGCGGTGACGGGTCCGCTGCTGCGTGCCGCTGGAGTTCCCCTCGACCTCCGGAAGTCCGAGCCCTACCTGCGCTACGAGGAGGCCGACTTCGACGTGCCCGTCGGCGAGGTCGGCGACAACTACGATCGCTACCTCGTGTGCCTCGAGGAGATGCAGCAGAGCCTCCGGATCGTGGAGCAGTGCCTGCGCCAGCTCGACCGGATGGGCCCCGGTCCGGTCGACGCGGACGACCCCCGCGTTCGCTGGCCCGCGAAGGACCGGGTCTTCAACCGGATGGAAGAGATGATCCAGCAGTTCAAGGGCGTCACGGAGGGGCCGCGGGTTCCGGCCGGGGAGGCCTACCAGGCCATCGAGTCGGCCAACGGCGAGCTCGGCTTCTACCTGGTCTCGGACGGGTCCGAGCGCCCGGTCAAGGTCCGCTGTCGACCGCCGAGCTTCCTGAACCTCCAGCCCCTGCCCGAGATGGTCCGGGGCGGACTGCTGGCCGACCTGATCCCCACCTTCGATCTGATCAACATGATCGGGGGCGAGTGCGACCGATGAGCGGGACGGACCGCGCCGCGGTCTGGCGGGCCTTCGGCGAGCCGAGCGAGCAGGTGGGAAGCGCCAACGATCCCCGCGTCGCTCGCGATGCCGGAGTCGACTGGAACGAGAAGTGGGTCTACTACGGCGCCGATGGCGCTCTCCTGCGCGTGGTGCTGTGGGAACGCCATGCGCTGAAGGGGATCTTCCGGATCGACTCGAGCGGCGCCGCGCACCCCGAGCGTCCGCCGGAGGTCGAGACGGCGGGGGAGGAGCCTTGAGCGCGAGCGTGCGACCGGGTCCGCCGCCGTTGGCTCCCTTCGGGCTGGTCCTGCATCACGACGGATCCTGGACCCACGAGGGGCAGCCGATCGGGAACCGCAAGCTTCGGGAGCGCTTCGACCGCTCGGTGCGCTACCTGCCCGAGGAGCAGAAGTTCGTGGTCCAGATCGGTCGCTTCCGCGGCGAGATCGTCGTGGAGGAGGCGGCCTTCTTCGTGCGCGAATTCGATCCCGCGACCGGGGTGGTCGCGCTCTCGGACGGCAGCCGGGAGCCGCTCCGGGTCGGCTCGCTGTCGGTGTCGGCTCGCGACGGGGCGCTGCTCTGCCGTGTGAAGGCGGAGCTTCGACCCGCTGGACTGCTGGCGCGCTTCCTCCACGGAGCCCACGCGGAGCTGCTGAATGCGGTCGCGGACGACGGCGCGTCGCTGCGGATCGGAAGCGCACTCCATCCCCTGCCGGAGCTGGGCGCCTAGCTCGCGTGGGCCGTCAGGCGAGGGCTCGACCGCCGAGGACCCCGAGCACGACGGCCGCCAGGCAGCCGATGAGGCTCGCCGCGACGTACGCCAGGGCGAGGCCGGCGAGTCCGTCTTCGACGAGCTGCCAGGCCTCGAGCGAGAAGGTGGAGAAGGTCGTGAAGCCGCCGAGTACGCCGGCGACCAGGAAGAGACGCAGGGTCGGCGTCAGCAGTCGGTGCTCGTCGGCCAGGGTCACCGCCAGCCCGATCGCGAAGCAGCCGGACAGGTTCACGACCCAGATGCCCCAGGGAAAGGACGAGGTCATCCGCGCATCGATCCACAGGGCGAGGCCGAAGCGCAGGACCGCCCCGAGCCCGCCCCCCGCGAACAGGATCAACCACCGCATGACCGCGGACCGTAGCCGAGAGCCCGGAGGGCTCGCCGGGCAGCGAGATTGACTCGCTCCTTCGCGCGCGGTACCCCCTCGTTCCGCGGCGGCGTAGCCAAGTGGTAAGGCACGGGCCTGCAAAGCCCTGATCCCCGGTTCGAGTCCGGGCGCCGCCTCCGGCTATTGCCGCAGGTCGGCCCGCAGGGCCGACTCGCTGGGCCGCGGGCGCCCTGTCGGGTCGGGTCGCGGGCCGCCGGTGCGGGGCGTCAGCTGGTGGGGGCGGGCAGGGCTTCCGGGGCGTTGGCGCCCGGGTCGAGGCGCTTGCCCTTCGGGTCGAAGATCGGGAAGGACGCGATCCCCTTGCGCTGCAGGAAGAGCTGCAGCGAGACCCACAGCACGCCGAGACCGTACTTGACCGAGCGGCTGAAGTTGATCGACGAGGCCTCGTCGAAGTAGGCGGCCGGGCAGCTGACCTCGCCGATCTGGTAACCGGCGTGCAGGATCTGCGCGAGCATCTGGTTGTCGAAGACGAAGTCGTCCGAGTTCTCGAGCAGTGCCAGGCCCTCGATGACCTCGCGCGAGAAGGCGCGGTAGCCCGTGTGGTACTCCGACAGCTTGCCGCCACCGAGCAGGTTCTGGGTGGCGGTCAGCATGCGGTTGAAGACGTACTTGTAGAGCGGCATCCCGCCGGCTCGCGCGCCGCCTCCGAGGATGCGCGAGCCCAGGACCACGTCGAAGGGTCCGTCGGTGATCATGCCGATCATCGGCGCGAGCAGCTTCGGGGTGTACTGGTAGTCGGGGTGCAGCATGACCACGACGTCCGCGTCCAGGCGAAGGGCCTCCGTGTAGCAGGTCTTCTGGTTGGCCCCGTAGCCGCGGTTCTGGTCGTGGACGAGGGTCCGAAGGCCGAGGCGGCGGGCCACCTCGACGGTCTCGTCCGAGCTGGCGTCGTCGGTCACCACCACCTCGTCGACCAGGTCGAGGGGCACCTCGGCGTAGGTCTGCTCGATGGTGCGCGCCGCGTTGTAGGCGGGCATGACGACGACGATCTTGTTGCCGTGGAACATGGAGGAGGGGCTTTTCCTTTGGAGGGGGAAGGGGGGGAGTATAGACTGGTGGCCGCAACGCCCGCCCGGGTGGCGAAATGGTAGACGCGGGCGACTTAAAATCGCCTGGCCCAAGGCCGTGTAGGTTCGAGTCCTACCCCGGGCACCGCGCTGCCGGTCGGCTGCGCGGGAGCTGCCTGCCGGCCCGATGGGCCAGCCACGCGAACGCGAAGCGTTGGCCGGCTAGCGGGGGCCGTCCAGGGCGCGCTCGACGACGTGGCGCACGCCGTCGATCTCGAGGAGCTCCTCCAGCGTGTCCTCGTCCAGCAGGGTCGTGCGCTGGTAGCTCATCTCGGGCTTGTCGAACTCGATCCGGTAGATGGCGCGAGGTCGCTCGAAGATCTGCCGGATGCGGAGGTTCTCGCCTTCGAGGATCTCGAGGCAGAGCGAATCCACGATCTTCTGACAGCGCGTGTCCGCGAACGCCAGCGGGTCGTGGGCGACGTTGCGCGCTCCACGAGCACTCCTGCGAATTCGAAACGATCCGGGCGGACGCATGAGGAAATCGAGAATACCGGCTCGCGCGTTCGAGCATCAAGCGGATTCGCGGGGCCTGCCTGGCCGTCACCGATCGCTCAGCCGGGACTCGCCTCCTGCCCTTCGTGTCCGCGCTCGTCGCGACGCTCCACCCGTCGCGATACGAACTGCTCCACGACCTGCAGATCGTCTCGCGGTCCGCCCAGGAACTGGATGCCGAGGCCGGGCTCGTCGGGCGGCGTCCCCGCGGGCGAGTCTGCGTTCGGATCGGGGGCCACCCGGACCCACGCCACGCGTCCGACGGTCTGGACGGATCGCCCGCCCGGCATCTCCAGCTCCACGAGCACGCGGCGACCGGGCGGGATCGTGTCGCGGGTCGCGACGAAGACTCCACCGCGGGAGAGGTTGGCAGAGCTCTCCTCGCAGGTCCGGAAGAACGACTTGCCGGTGAACGGGTCGGTCTCGGCGTCGATGGTCGAGAGGCGCGCGGGCAGCCGGACGCTCACGCGCGGGCCCCCGGCCGGCGCACTCCGCCTCGTGGCGGTCGACTGCGCGTTGGATCGGATCTCGGACATGGCGGGGCCCCTCCCTGCCTGCCGCATCGGGCCTCCCGACCGGCAGCTTGAGCGCAGGGCCGCTGCAGCCGGGGGCTCAAGGCGGCCCCCGGGAGGGTCGAAACGACTCCAGGGCGGCCTGCGCACGGAGAGCCGCCCGACGCGTGGGGGAATCGATGTCCGACTGGTCAGGCGCCTTCGGTGGCGACCTGCAACTGAGCGAGGAGCAGCGCGCCCAGCTCGGGCTGGGACCGGACGACGAGGTTCGTGTCCTCGACGCGGCGGGCTCCACGATCCTCCTCGAGCGGACGGGCTCCGCCTCTCCCATCGCGATTCCGTGGGATCGGGACCTGGTGCTGACCGCCGAGGTTCGCGCCTTCCCGCTCGCGGACCTGCTGAACGTCATCCACGGCTCCGGGAAGTCCGGCTTCCTCTACTTCCGTCGCGACGAGGTCGACAAGTCCGTCTACCTGCATCGGGGCGAGGTCGTCTTCGCCACCTCGAACCAGGTCGTCGACCGCCTCGGCGAGAGCCTGCTGCGCTCGCGGTTGATCACCCTGGAGCAGCTGCGGGATGCGGAGAAGGTCTTCCAGCCGCCCCAGCGCTTCGGCAAGGTGCTCGTCCAACGCGGCATCCTGACCCCGCGCGCGCTGTGGGACGGAGTCAAGATCCAGGTCGAGGACATCGTGCGCTCGCTGTTCTCCTACACCGCGGGCACCGTCCACTTCTGGGAGGGCGAGGTCCAGCCCGACAACGTGGTGCGACTCTCGCTGCCGACGCGCCGCCTGGTCGCGGAGGGTCTCCAGAGACGCGACGAGCTCTTCAAGCTGCTGGCCTCCGTCGAGGATCCGCGGGTTCGTCTGACCTCGCTCGAGGCGACTCCCAACCAGCTGGCCGCCAACGAGCGGGCCTTCCTGGAAGCGCTCGGGAGCCACGACAGCTTCCAGGGCGTATGTCGCCAGGTCGGGCTCGATCCGCTCTCGGGTGCTCGCACCCTGCAGCTGCTCAGCCTGGTGGGAGCCGTGAGAGTCGACCGCGTCGAGATCCCCGAGACCGTCGCGTCTGGTGACGCCACGCACCAGGACGAGGACGAGGTGCGACAGTGCGCGACCGACCACATCAAGCTGCTGGCCGAGCTGGCGGCCCCGATCATCGCGATCGACGGGGCCGAGATGCTCTCGCAGCGGATGAACGGCCTGCTGGCGGACACGGCGAGCCGCCACCCGCAGCTCCTCAAGGGACTCGAGGTCGGTGCCAGCGGCACCCTCGACCCCGAAGAGGTGGCCGAGCGGGCGCTGCGTCTGCCCGGCGACCGGATGCGGACGATCGCGGCCGCCCTCGGCGAGCTCGTCTCCTATCTCGAGTTCGAGCTGCGCAACCATCCCCGGATCCAGGAGCCCGAGCACTTCCTGGAGGCGGTGGAGGAGCTTCGCAGCAACCTCGACTTCTAGCGGGCCTCTCTCGGAGTCGACCGCGGCTGCGGTAGCCTCGCGGCTCTGACGGGCCAGGCGACCAGACGAGCGGGGCACCGGTCCCGGACCGGGCAGGAGCAGCTCACCGGCTCCCATGTCGTGCGCGAGGCCCTGCGCGCGGGCCGGCGTCGGCTCGACAGGCTCCTGGTGGCCGGGCGGCTGGCGCCCGGGATCGGGTCCCTCGTGGAGGCGGCCGGGGTTCCGGTCGAGCAGGTGTCCCCCGGGGCGATGCCCGGCTCCGAGCGCGGCAACGCCCAGGGGCTCTGTCTCTTGGCGGGGCCACTTCCTGCGATCTCCCTCGAGGAGCTGTGTCAGACCCGGGGCGGCCAGGCCGCTCGGCACCTGGTCGTCCTAGATGAGGTGGAAGACCCCCAGAACCTGGGCGCGATCGCGCGCGTGGTGGATGCGGCGGGCGGCCTCGGGCTCGTGGCCGGCACCCGGCGGGCGGCGCCGCTCAGCCCTGCAGCGAGCCGGGCGAGCGCTGGAGCCCTGGAGTGGCTTCCCGTCGCGCGAGCTCCGAACCTGTCCCGCGCCCTCGCGTTCCTGAAGGAGGACGGATTCTGGGTGCTGGGAGCCGACCCGGATGGCGACGAGGCCCTGTTCGGGCTGCCAGACCGGACCCTCTCCGGTGACCTGGTCGTGGTGCTGGGCGCCGAGGGGAAAGGCCTGCGGCCCGCGATCCGTCAGGCGCTGGATCATCGGGTCCGAATCCCCATGCTGGGCCGGGTGTCCTCCCTCAACGTGTCCGCTGCGGGGGCGGTGATCCTCTTCGAGCTGATGCGCAGGTCCCAGCCTTGAGGGCCCGGTCCGACAGGGTATCCTCCTGCGCCCCCATTCCGCTGGCGTAGCTCAACTGGTAGAGCACCGGATTTGTAATCCGAAGGTTATGGGTTCGAGTCCCCTCGCCAGCTCCATCTGTCTGCCGGACCGGCCAGCCTGGCCGGAGAACGGCTCCGGGGGGTTGCCCAGGGGGATGCAAGGGGGGTAAGATCCAGGCCCCCGCGAGGCGGTGCCTTCGCGGGCAAGAGCGCGGGCAGATCGAGGGTCGGTTTCAAAAAAGCAAGCCATTCAAGGGCTTCTGGGTTCGGGTACACCAGGCTGCGGTGCGACCTCCGGCGCCGTCTACGTTCCGGTTCGTTCGGTTCGAATGCGTAGATCGCCGGAATGGATTCGTGTCGCCGCCTTGCGGTCTCGTTCCGCTCGCGTGGACTAACAATCTTCAAGCCAGCCGCCAGGAGGGAGAGCGGCTCGCCGCATCACAGAATTCCAGACACCCGCGACGCGACCGGGTGTCGCGGAGAGGTACCGAAGCGGCCAAACGGGGCAGACTGTAAATCTGCTGGCTATTGCCTTCGGAGGTTCGAATCCTCCCCTCTCCACCAGACAAGGTACGAACGGGAAGGCCGGAACGCATTCGCATTTTCGATTCAGGTGGAGTCCGAACGCCTGCGGGAGTAGCTCAGTTGGCTAGAGCACGAGCCTTCCAAGCTCGGGGTCGCGGGTTCGAGCCCCGTCTCCCGCTCCAGGCGCGGCCCGCGAGGAGAACTCGGCTCACGTAGCTCAGGTGGTAGAGCACGTCCTTGGTAAGGACGAGGTCAGCGGTTCAAGCCCGCTCGTGAGCTCCAGAAGACGACGACAGCGGCGCGGCCGGCCTCGCCGCCAGACCCAACGCAAGCGACGCAACCGACAGTAGATCCAGGGAACGCTTCGGCGACCGAGGGGAGAAGGAAGGAAGATGGCCAAGGAGAAGTTCGAGCGAACGAAGCCGCACGTGAACGTGGGGACGATCGGCCACGTGGATCACGGGAAGACGACCTTGAC
>JANQSB010000218.1 GCA_028284295.1 Myxococcota bacterium
GCGGGCGATGCTGCCGAGCGCGCCCCAGGCGAACGCGACGCTGCCCCCGAGCGCGCGGGGGGCCCGGGTCACCAGCTCGACGGTCAGCCCGCTGAGCCCGAAGCTGGTCACGTTGATCGAGTAGGCGGTCCGCTCGGCGCCACCGCGGTCGCGATAGCGCACGCGCGCCGCATCGATGCGGCGGGTGGCCCCGCGGCCGAGCGCCTCGATGGCGGCCGGCAGCTCTGCGGGAATGCCGAGGGTGCGCGGGAGGTCACGCCCGGTCCCCAGCGGCAGGACCCCGACCTGCGCGTCCGTCGCGACTCCTGCTGCCAGGAGCCCGCTGACGACCTCGCTGGCCGTGCCGTCTCCCCCGGCCACCACCAGGCGCTGGACACCCGACCGTACGGCGTCCCGCGCGATGCGCTCGGCGTCGCGGTGGCCGAGAGTGCGCTGTACCTCCAGCTCGCCCAGGGTCGCCCGCAGCAGCGGCTCGATCTCGCGCCAGCGCCGGCCCGTCGCACCCCCCGCGCTGTGCGGGTTGATGACGACGAGGGTCTTGGCCGGCAACGCGATGCCCCGGCAGGCTCTAGTGCTGCTCGCGCAACAGGTTCAGCGCCGAGCCGGCCTTGAACCAGTCGATCTGCTCTTCGTTCAAGGTGTGGTTCACCGAGAAGGCGTGCTCGCTTCCGTCGGCGTGGTGGAGGGTGACCCGCAGCGGCTCGTCGGGCTGCAGCGACCCGAGCCCCTGGATGCTGATGCGGTCCTGCTCCTGAACGGCCTCGTAGTCTGCCGGGTCCTCGAAGGTCAGGGGCAACACGCCCTGCTTCTTGAGGTTCGACTCGTGGATCCGCGCGAAGCTCCGCACGATCACCGCGGCCGCGCCCAGGTGACGCGGACACATCGCCGCGTGCTCGCGGCTGCTGCCTTCTCCGTAGTTCTCGTCGCCCACCACCACCCAGCGCAGGCCCTCTGCCTTGTAGTGGCGTGCGATCTTCGGGAACGAGACCCCCGGCTCGCCCGACAGCTGGTCGAGCCCCTCGCCCGCCTTGCCCGTGAAGGCGTTGATGGCTCCGAGGAAGGCGTTGTCGCTGATGTTGTCGAGATGACCGCGGAAGCGCAGCCAGGGGCCGGCCATCGAGATGTGGTCGGTCGTGCACTTCCCCTGGGCCTTCAGGAGAAGGGGCAGCTTCTCGAAGTCGTTGCCGTCCCAGGCCGGGAAGGGCTCGAGCAGCTGGAGGCGCTCGCTCTCGGGAGCGACGCGCACCTCGACGCCGCCCGGATCCTCGGGCGGGGCCTCGTAGCCCTGGTAGGAGATGACGAAGCCCGCGTCCGGAATCTCCGGCGCTGGCGCCGGCGGCTCGAGGACGAAGCGCGATCCGTCGGGTGCTTCGAGCTCGTCGCGCAGCGGGTCGAAGTCGAGACTGCCGGCCAGCGCGTAGGCGACCACGGTCTCTGGGCTGCCGATGAAGCACAGGGTCGCGGGGTTGCCGTCGTTGCGCTTCGGGAAGTTCCGGTTGTACGAAGTGATGATCGAGTTGCTCTCGCCTTCTGCGACGTCGTCGCGCTTCCACTGCCCGATGCACGGGCCGCAGGCGTTCGCGAGCACGGTGGCCCCGATGGCCTCGAGCGCCTCCATCTGTCCATCGCGCTGGATGGTGAGGTGGATCTGCTCCGAACCCGGCGAGCAGAGCAGCCGCGTTCGGCTCCGGAGCCCCTTGGCGCTGGCCTGGCGCGCCAGGTCCGCGGCGCGGGACATGTCCTCGTAGGAGGAGTTGGTGCAGCTCCCGATGAGCGCGGACGAGAGCTCGATCGGGTAGCCCTCTTCCTTCGCCTCGGCGGCGATCCGCGAGACCGGCCGGGCCCGATCCGGAGTGTGCGGCCCGACCAGGTAGGGCTCGAGCTTCGAGAGATCGATCTCGATCACCTGATCGAAGTAGCGGCCCGGCTCGCTCTGGACGTCCAGGTCGGGACCGAGGAGCACCGCGTTGGCCTTCGCGAGATCCGCGATCTCCTCTCGCTCGGTGGCCTTCAGGTAGGTGGCCATGCGCTCGTCGAAGGGGAAGATGGAGGTCGTCGCGCCGAGCTCCGCACCCATGTTCGTGATGGTCGCCTTGCCCGTGCAGCTGATGGACTCGCAGCCGGGCCCGAAGTACTCGACGACCCGGTTGGTACCCCCCTTCACCGTGAGCTCCTCGAGCACGCGCAGGATCACGTCCTTGGGTGAAGCCCAGCCGGAGAGGGATCCCGTCAGGTGCACCCCCACCAGCCGGGGGTAGAGGACCTCCCAGGGAAAGCCCGCCATCACGTCGACCGCGTCGGCGCCGCCCACCCCGCAGGCGAACATGCCGAGGCCGCCCGCGTTGGGGGTGTGGGAGTCGGTCCCGATCATCATGCCGCCGGGGAACGCGTACTTCTCGAGCACGACCTGGTGGATGATGCCGGCGCCGGGCCCCCAGAAGCCCACGCCGTAGCGCGCGGAGCAGCTCTGCAGGAAGTCGTAGACCTCCTGGTTGGTGGTGACCGCGGTGCGCATGTCGTCGGCCGCGCCCTGATAGGCCTGGATGAGATGGTCGCAGTGGACCGTAGTGGGGACGGCGGTCTCGTCCCGGCCCGACTGCATGAACTGGAGCATCGCCATCTGTGCGGTCGCGTCCTGCATGGCGACCCGATCGGGACGCAGCAGCAGGTAGCTCTCCCCCGGATCGAGCTCCTGGCCCGCCGGATCGTCGAGGTGCCCGAGCAGCACCTTCTCGGCATGGGTGAGGGGACGCTGCAGGCGACCCCGTACGGTGTCGAGACGCTGGGCGATCTTCGCGTAGGCTGCTTCGACGAATGCGGGCGTGGTCTCGATGGACGGCATGAGGCCTCCGGAAGCTTCTCGGGCGCGACGGCGCGCGCCGGGGGAGGAGGCAGCAAATTAGCGAAGGCCGGAGGGCCCGACCGGTGGATTCGTCCATCAACCATCGCGACCCGGCGCACCGGGAGCGCAGAGCGGGCGCAGGACCGCTTCGGCCCGGGGTGGTTCAGGGGCGCAGGGCGTCGGCCAGCTCGGCGAAGAGATGCGTCGCCGACAGGATCGCCTTGCGGAAGTCGTCGACGTGCAGGCTCTCGTTCTCCCCGTGCGCGTTGCAGACGGGGTCCTCGAGGCCGAGGAGCAGGGCGGGCACGCCGCCGAGCACCCGGGCGAAGGGTCCCACCAAGGGGATCGAGCCGCCGCAGCCGATGAAGACCGGTTCACGACCGAAGCCCTTCGCGAGCGCCCGGCACGCCGCGTCGAAGGCGGGCCCCGTCGGCTCGGTGGACCAGCCCGGCGAAGCCGACTCGGCACGGGTCTCCACCTCGACGCCCCAGGGCGGATCACTCCGGAGGAAGCGCTCCAGACCCGCGCGCGCACGCTCGGCGTCCTGCCCGGGTGCGAGGCGCAGGGAGACCCGCGCGCGCGCGAGGTCGATCAGCTGGTTGGCCGCGCCCTCGAGCGGGCGCGCCTCGAGCGCGGTGACCGCGAGCGCGGGTCGCCGCCAGAGCCGCTCCCAGGTCTCGCGGCCGCTGGCCGGCAGGCGCGCAGAAGGGACCAGGCCGGCATCCGCACGGAACGCGTCCGCGTCGAAGGGAAGGGCGTCGAGGGCGGCCTCCTCGGCGGGAGTCAGTGCGGGCAGGTCGTCGAGCAGGCCGGGTAGCGCCGGCTCGCCGCGAGCGTCCCAGAGGCGGCCCAGGACGACACCGAGCGCGCTCGCCGCATCGGGCACGGGACCGCCCCACATGCCGCTGTGGAGCGGATGGTCGAGCGCCCGCACCTCGACGTCGACGTTCACCAGACCCCGCAAGCTGGTGGTGATGGACGGCAGCCCCGCCTCCAGGTTCGCCGTGTCCGAGAGCACCATCACGTCCGATGCGAGCCGCTCGCGATAGGCCGCGAGGAAGGGCTCGAGGTGGGTCGAGCCGATCTCCTCCTCGCCCTCGACGACGAGCTTGAGGTTGAGCGGTGGACCGGAGGCCGCCTGCTGCCAGGCGCGGATGGCCGCGACGAAGACCAGCACCCCCGCCTTGTCGTCGACGACCCCGCGCCCGTAGAGTCGCCCGTCCGAGCGACGGGTCGGCTCGAAGGGCGGGCTCTCCCAGTGGCTCTCGCGACCCGGCGGCTGCACGTCGTGATGGGCGTAGAGGAGTGCCGTCGGAGCTTCGGGCCCCGCGCCGCGCCACTCGGCGAGCACGTAGGGATGCGCGTCTCCAACGCGCAGCACCTCGACGTCTTCGAGCGAGAGATCCTCGAAGAGCGCCGCCACGGCGCGGGCCGAGCGCTCCACCTCCGCGGGGTCGAAGCCGCGCGCGGAGACCCCGGGAATGCGGGCGAGCTCTTCGAGCTGACGCAAGCTGTCTTCGAAGCCCGCCTCGGCGGCGGCGACGACGGCATCGGGGGCAGGCATGTCCGCATGATAGGATGAGCGAATGGAACCCACCTCCATCCGCATCCCCGTCACCGACGGCCTGTCCCTGCACGCACTCGAATGGAGCCGCGAAGGCGTGCCCATGGTGCTGCTCCACGGCTTCGGCAACGAGGCACACCTGTGGGACGAGTTCGCGCCCACCGTCCGGGACTACTACCGGGTGGTCGCGCTGTCGCTGCGCGGACACGGCGATTCCGACTGGGACCCCGAGCACCGCTACGACTACGACTCCCACGTGGGCGACCTGGTGGCCGCCGTCGACCACCTGGGAATCGATCGGATGGTGCTGGTGGGCTTCTCGCTCGGCGGGCGCATCGCCATGCTCTACGCCGGCCTGCAACCCGAGAAGCTCGCCGGGCTGGTGATCGTCGACTCGGCACCCGAGCTCGACGTACGCGGAACCACCCGCATCCGCATGGAGGTCGCCGAGCACCCGGACCCCGCGTTCTCCACCGTCGCCGAGTACGAGACCATCCTGGCCCACAACTACCCGGTCGCATCACCCGAGGCGATCCGGCACATGGCGAAGCACGCCCTGCGGCAGCGGGACGACGGCAAGTGGGTGCTGAAGATGGACGTCGCCTATCGGGGAGCGGACGGCCCGCAGCTCAGCCCGGAAGACCAGCTGGACCGGGAGAAGGAGCACACCCGGCAGATGTGGGCCGCCCTCGAGAAGCTGCCCTGTCCGACCCTGGTGGTCCGCGGCGCGGCGTCGGACATCATGTCGCCGGAGGTCGCGGACCGCATGGTCGAGGAGGTGATCCCGGACGCGAAGCTGGCCGTGGTACCGCAGGCCGCCCACTCGGTCATGACCGACAACCCGACGGGCTTCAACGACGCCGTCGCCGCCTTCGCACTGGGCTGAGGCGCCGGACCGGCACCCACGACTCAGGCGGGTTGGAGCCGCCTCGCGGAGCGTCTGCGGCGACGCGCCCGCAGCTCCAGCAGTGCCGGAAGCACCACCAGGTTGCAGAGCACCGTCAGCGACACACCCAGGGTGAGGAGCTGCCCGAGGCTCGCCATGCCGCGGTGCGTGGCCAGTGCCAGGCTGCCGAAGCTCGCCATGGTGGTGAGCGCGCTGAACACCACCGCGTTGGCGGTGCTCGTCTGCAGCAGCTGAGTGTCGCCCGGCTCGGCGATGCGCGAACGGTGAACGAGGTGGATGCTCGTGTCGACTCCGATCCCGAGCAGGAGTGGCAGCACGATCACGTCGGCGAAGTTGAAGGGGACTCCCAGCACGACGGCCCCCGCTCCCGTCAGCAGACCCGCGAGGGTGAGCGGCGCCAGCACCATGGCGGTGTCCCCGGCGGCACGCCAGATGACCAGGAGGAGCAGCCCGATGGCGAGGACCGCCGCCGTGAACGCCTGGCGGAGCGCCTTGACGACCTCTCGGCTGGCGGAGTAGATGGCCACGGCGCTGCCGCTCGCGCGGGGCGCCACCTGCTGCACGGACTCGACGAAGCGCTCGAGGGCGGCGGGCTCGGTGAGATCCTCGCTCGGCAGGATCTGGATCCGCACCGCACCGCTCGCCGAGATCATCCGGCTCACCAGGTCGTCGGGGAGGGCGTCGAGGGTGATCGGTCCGACGTTCACGGCGCGCTGTACCAGGTCGAGCTGGCGGGACAGGGTGCCCACGAGACTCTGCTCGAGGACCCGCACGCTGGCCTCGGCTTCGGCCGGAGGCTGCGCACGCAGGTCGACGAGGAAGCGTCCCACGGCGGCCCGCACGCCGTGCGCACTCGCCGGCACGAGGCCCTCGGGCTCCGACTCGCGGAACAGGCGATCCAGCTCCAGCGCCAGGTCCTCGGCGGCCGCGACCACCTCGGCGACCGTCGCCTCGGGACGCGGACCGCCCGTCGGAGGGGGCGCCAGGAAGACCGCGACGTCCTCGATGATCTCGAGCTTGCTCGTCTGGTCCTTCGGGACGTAGCTCTCGAGGGTGTGTGCGCGCTCGACGGTCGGCAGCTCGGCCAGCCGGTCCGCGAGCTCCTGGGCCGACCCGAGGTCGGGCCGCACCGCGTTCAGGGACCAGGGCGAGGTGTTCGATCCGGCGAGCAGCTCCTCGAAGGCCTGCACCGAAGCCGCGGACGGGTCGCGAACCCGCAGCGGGTTCTGGTCGAAGTGCGCCTCCGGCAGCACGAAGAGAGCCCCCACCGCCACCGCGACCGTCGCCACCGCGATCGGTACCGGATGCCGGGTGGGGAAGCCGGGCACCAGCTGGACTCGCGCCTTTCGCGCGGCGCGCGAGGCCCGCTCCTCCCGTAGACCGACGGAGAGCAGTGCGGGCAGCACGGTGAAGCTGCAGATCAGGCTGATGAACATGCCGGTGCCCGAGATCAGGCCCAGCTGCGCGACACCCGAGAAGTCGGTGGGCACGAAGACGTAGAAGCCGATGGCCGTGGTGACGGCACACAGCACCAGCGAACCGCCCACGCGGCGCGCCGCCTCCTGCAACGCGGCCGCGTGGTCGCAGCCCCGGGCGAGCGCCTCCTGGTAGCCCATCGAAAGGTGGAGGCCGAAGTCGATCCCCAGGCCGATGAAGAGCACCGCGAAGGCCACCGAGATGAGGTTGAGGTAGCCGATGGTGAGAGCCGCGAAGGCGCCGGTCAGCACCAGCCCGACGACCAGGGACGCCAGGGCCGCCAGCACCACGCGGACCGAGCGCAGGGCGAAGAAGAGGAGCGCCGCCACCATCAGGAACGAGGCCACGCCCGCCGCCCGCGCCTGGGTCTCGACCAGCCCCATCTCCTCGTAGGCCAGGGCGACGTCGCCCGTCATGCGCACCGTCACCCCGTTCTCGGGAGTCAACCCGAGCTCCTCGGCATAGCGATGGACCGCGGAGAGGGGCTTGCCGGCGGCGACCAGCTCGCCGAAGTCGCGGATGGGCTGGGCGAGGATCAGGCTGCGTCGGGCGTCGACTCCGAGGGTCTCGCCGGCAACCACCTCGGCCCACGACAAGCGATAGGGGCGGCCCTCGAGGCGGGCGTCGAGGGCCGCGTCGACGCGCTCCAGCATCGGCTCGAGGCTCTCTTCCGAGACGTCGCCGTCGCGCACGGCCCGGACGCCTCGCGCGAGCATCATGAAGAGTCCGCGCAGGCTGCCGTCTTCGGCCAGGCTGGCGAGGTAGGGCTGCACCCTCGCGAGGCGGTCCGCGAAGTCCTGCAGCTCTTCGGTGTCCATGTAGAGGAGCGCATGCTCCTCGAAGAACTCGCTCTGCGGCAGGTAGACGCTGGCGAAGAGGTCGGAGGACGCCTCGAGTCGGGCCGCCAGGGCGGCGGCACCCTCGCGTGCCTGCTCGCTGGTCTGACCGTCGACGAGAATGACGATGTTCTCGTAGAGGTTCGGGAAGATCCGCCAGTACTCCTCCTCGACGACCCGGTGCGGCACGGTCTCGTCGAAGAGGGAATCCTCTTCGGTGTTCACCTCCAGGTTCCGGGCCGTGTAGGTGCCGGCGACTCCCGTCAGGAGGACGGCGAAAACGACCACGCGCGTGGCGTTGCGTCGCACGCCGTCGACCCAGCGCGGCAGCCAGCGGTCGACCAGGACCTCGATTCTGCGCTTCACGGCAATCGTCCCCGTGGGATGCGCCGGGCGCACCCCAAGTGCGCCGGACCGTTAGCAGAAGGACCCCTTGCGGACCTTTGCTTCCGCCTGACTGGCACCCCCGCGCGGGTCTACCGTCGCCCTCCCCGCAAGGACCCGGGCGGACGCGCCCCCGCGGCTCCAGCGGATTCCCCCTTCCCCCTGGGCTAAAGTCGCGGCGCTTCCCCCCGATAGATCCGTAGTCCTTTCCCGACCCTTCTCGCCCCCCGCGCGCCCCCGCGGACCCCCGGCAGAGACCGAACCCGATCGCCTTCGCGGCAGTCGAAAG
This sequence comes from Myxococcota bacterium, assembly GCA_028284295.1. Lineage (GTDB taxonomy): Bacteria > Myxococcota_A > UBA9160 > UBA9160 > UBA4427 > JAJDAN01. The sequence continues at coordinate 8,299 of JANQSB010000218.1, forward strand.
CTTCGGCCCCAGCACTTGCGAAGGGCCCAGAGGAGTCTCTCGTGAGTCTCACCCTACTCAGCTCGAGCCCCTGGCTGCCCCGGCGCGCGGCACTCGTCGGAGTCGCGCTCTGCGCGCTCCTGATCCCCGCCGTCGCGGCCGCCGAGTCCGCAGCCCAGGCCCCGGCGGCCCACGCGTCGGCGTCGCCCGCAGCGGAGACGAGCGCACCCGACCGGCAGGCGCCGCTGGCGACTCCCACGATCGAGAAGCTGCACGCGGTCCTGCTCGACGTCATGAAGAATGCGGACGCACTCGGCTACAACGGACGCTACGACCGGGTGAGTGGAGTGGCCGGCGAGGTCTTCGACATGCACTTCATGGCGTCGAAGTCGGTCGGGCGCCACTGGAAGAGCCTCTCGCCCGAGGACCAGGAGCGCTGGCTCGAGCTCTTCGCGAAGCACATCTCGGCCAACTACGCCGGACAGTTCACCGGCTACACCGGCGAGTCCTTCGAGACCCTGGGCGAGGAGCCCGCCAGCCGCGACACGCGTGTCGTGCGAACGCGACTCACCCGGCCCTCGGAGGAGGACGTCCAGCTCAACTACCGCCTCCGCCAGGTGGACGGTCAGTGGCGGATCATCGACATCTTCCTGAACGGCACGGTCAGCGAGCTGGCCCTGCGCCGCTCCGAGTACTCGTCGGTCCTGAAGCGCGAGGGCTTCGAGAGCCTGATGAGCACGATCGACGACAAGTGCAGGAAGCTCGAGGAAGAGTCGGCCAGCTAGGATCCGCCCGAGATCCAGCCCTGCTTCCGGAACCGGAGCCTCAGGGTACTCGCTGCTTCGTCAGCCGTCCGCCCGGGCGATCCCTCCCGACCTTGGGGTGAGAGCCCTTGGGATCGCGGGTCTTGTGCAGCCATACAGCTCTGGGACAGAATGCAAGCGCCATGCGCAAGCGTCTCCGGGCCCTCTGCTTCGCCTTGTTCTGCGGCAGCCTGGCCCCGCCGGTGAGCGCACAGCCGCTCGATCTCGGGCGGCCGGCGACGGACGGACCGGTGGTGGTCGGCTTCGACTTCGTCCTGAACGAGGTCAACTACATCGACGAGCAGCGCGAGAGCTTCGAGTTCGAGGCGCTCGTCACCCTTCGCTGGCGCGACCCACGGCAGGCCTTCGACGTGAAAGAAGAGGGTGTCCCCGAGCGCACCTTCCAAGGCGACTACCAGTTCCACGAGCTCTTCGCAGGCTGGTGGCCGCAGCTGGTTCTGGTCAATGAATCGGGCGGCTACGAGGTGCAGGGGACGCTCCTGAGGATCGCGCCCGACGGCAGCGCGACTCTCGTGACGGAGATCCGGGCGGCCGCGCGCCTTCCCATGGCGCTGCGCCGCTTCCCGTTCGACCGGCAGCACTTCGAGGCCGTCTTCCGGGTGCTCGGCTACAGCTCGGACGAGGTACTGCTCGAGCCCCGCACCACTTCGTCGAGGCCGGGGATCCACATCCCCCAGTGGCGACTGCGTGAGCTGCGCGTGGCGCCCCGCGCACCGCAGTCCGGAGGAGTCCGAGCGGTCGGCTCGCCTTCGGAGATCGTCGTGAGCCTCGACACGAGTCGCCGCCCCGCGCACATGGTCCGGGTCGTGATCGCCCCGCTCGTCGTCCTCGTCTTCCTCACCTTCTCGGTCTTCTGGATGGACAGCGAGTCGCTGGGCGACCGGATGGACATCTCGTTCACCGGCCTGCTTTCGGTCGTCGCCTACCAGATCATCGTGAGCGACAGGATGCCCGGGATCGCGTACTTCACCTTGATGACGGGCTTCCTCTACTCGACCTATCTGGTGTTGGCGGTGGGGGTCGTCATGAACCTGGTCGTGTCCAAGCTCGACCGGTCCGGACGAGAGGAGCTGGGCAACCTCGTGGACCGCCGCTGCCGATGGGCCGTACCGGCGGGCTTCGTCGCGGTCAACCTGTTGTCGGCGTCCTACTTCCTGATCGTCTATTGACCTCGCGCCGCTCACGGCTCGCCTCGACGGTCGCGACCCCCATCGTCGACGTGGCGCCCGGCTCTCGCGGACACGGACGCCTCCACCTTCGAGCGGGCGTCCCGGAGCTGAACTGGAGCTCGCCACGGCGTTCCGGGATGCGCGTCTCCGCGAGATCGCAGAGAATCGGTCCCGACCGAGCCCGAGCTGGACCCGGCCGGGGCACAAGCAAAGGAAGGCTTCGATGCAGGATCCGAGCGCTGCGCTGAGCCCTGGAGTCAGCGCGGTGATCCCGGTCTACAACAGCGAGGGCTCGCTCCGCGAGCTCACCGCGCGACTGGACCCGGTCCTGCGAGAGCTGGCCGGCGAGGACGGCTTCGAGATCGTCTTCGTCAACGACGGCAGCGAGGATGGAAGCTGGAGCGTGCTGCAGGCGCTCGCCGCGGAGAACCACCGGGTCCGCGCGATCGACATGCTGCGCAACTACGGTCAGCACAACGCGCTGCTCTGCGGCATCCGCCACGCCCGGCACGAGTGGGTGATCACCCTGGACGACGACCTGCAGCATCCTCCCGAGGAGCTACCGAAGCTGCTCGAGAAACGCGACCAGGGCTTTGACGTCGTCTACGGAACGCCCCAGAGCGAGACCCACGGCACCGCGCGCGATCTCGCGTCGGTCCTCACCAAGCTGGCCCTGTCGAGCGTGATGGGCAACGAGGTGGCTCGCCACGTCGGCGCCCTGCGCGTCTTCCGCACCGACATCCGTCGGGCCTTCGCCGACTACCAGAGCCCCTTCGTCTCCATCGACGTGCTGCTCAGCTGGGGGACGGCGAACTTCGGCTGGATCCCCCTGCGCCACGAAGAGCGCCGGATCGGAAGCTCCAACTACGACCTGCGGCGCCTGCTCTCCCACGCGCTCACCATGCTGACCGGCTTCAGCGTCGCGCCCCTGCGGCTCGCGACCTGGATCGGATTCGGCTTCACCCTCTTCGGCACCCTGGTACTGGCCTTCGTGATCGGCCGCTATCTCATCGAGGGCGGCGTGGTCCCGGGCTTCGCCTTCCTCGCCTCGATCATCGCGATCTTCTCGGGCGCGCAGCTCTTCTCGCTCGGCATCATCGGCGAGTACATCGCGCGGATCCACTTCCGCACCATGGAGCGGCCGCCCTATACGGTGCGGGAAGAGGTCTCCGCCGGGAGCTGAGCGGCGCCGCCGCGCGACGTCGCCGGCTCACAGCCAGAAGTGGAAGAAGGCCTCCACCTTCTCCACCCGGTATCCGCTCGCCTCGTAGAGCGCGCAGGCGGCGCGGTTCGAGCCCTGGGTGACGACCTGTGCCGAGCGGAAGCCCCGGGAGGCGAAGTGACCATGAGCGGCCTGCAGGAGATCGCCTCCCACCCCGCGACCACGACCTCGCTCGGCGACGACGGCCAGCCCGATGCTGCCCCGACCGTCCTGCTCGGTCGTGGTCACCAGGCCCTCCACGCCCTGCTCGCCGCGCAGGG
>JANQSB010000257.1 GCA_028284295.1 Myxococcota bacterium
CACTCGGCAACGTCCACACGGCACTGCGGCAGGACGCGCTCGCGGAGCGGGAGCTCGGCCAGGCGATCGGGATGGCGCGCGAGAGTGGCGATGCCTCCCTCGAGGCTTCTCTGGGGAACAACCTCGGCAACCTGCTCGCGATGGAGGCTGGCCTCGACCCCGAGCGCGGAGCCCGGGCGGCGACCGCGTACGCGGCGGCGCGCGCAGCGGCCGAGCGGGCGGGTGACCGCGCACTGGAGACGCGAATCCTCGGCAACGAGGCGCGACTGGCCCTCGAGCGGGGGGACGCCCGGGACGCCCGGCAGCGGCTCGACGTCGCCGTCGCGCGAGCGGCCGGGTTGCCCGCCAGCGCCGACAACGTTCTCACGCGCATCCACCTGGGCACCACCCGGGTACGTCTCTTCGAAGCCGGGGAGGACGTCGATCGGGAACGACTGCTCGCCACGCACGAGATGCTCGTGCGAGCCCACACGGACGCCCTCGCCCTGGGCGATCTTCGCGGCAGCGCCTGGGCCCAGGGCACGCTCGCCGCCCTCTATGCCCATCGCGAGCACCTCGAGGAGGCGCTCGCACTCACGCGGCGGGCGGTGTTCGACGCGCAGCGGGCTTCCGCGGTGGACGCGGAGCTGCGCTTCCAGCTCGAGTCCGCGCGTCTCCTGGCGCGGCTGGGTCGTCCTGACGAGGCCATCGAGGCCTACCGGATCGCGGTGTTGCAGCTGGCCGAGATCCGGCCGGCCCTGGGCGTCGCCTACTCGCGATCGGCCGGCTCCCTGCGCGAGGAGGCGAGTCGCGGCTACCGGGAGATGGCGGACCTGCTGCTGGCGCGGGCTGCAGCCGGAGGGCCGGGCGCCGCCGCGGACCTCGAGCTCACCCAGCAGCTGATGGAGCGCTTCAAGGCCGACGAGCTGCGCGACTACTTCCAGGACGACTGTGTCGACGCCTATCAGGAGCGGATCACCGGTGCGGGCGGTGTCGGCGGCGCGGTGGTCCTGTACCCGGTCCTGCTCCCCGACCGCATCGAGCTGCTCGTCACACGGGACGGGCAGCTGCGCCAGTACCGTCTCCCCGTCCCGTACGAGGAGCTGGCCGCGCGGGTGCGCACCCTGCGCGGCCTGCTCGAGAAGCGCGTGACAAGGCAGTACCTGCCGCACGCGCAGCAGGTCTACGACTGGCTGGTCCGCCCCGTCGAGGCCGAGCTGGCGGCCAGCCCGGGGGCGACCCTGGTCTTCGTTCCCGACGGCATCCTGCGCATCGTTCCCGTGGCGGCGCTGCACGACGGCGAGCGCTTCCTCGTCGAGCGACATCCGGTGGCGACCACACCCGGTCTGGAGCTGTCGGACCCGCGGCCCATCGACCGCAGCGACCCGAGCATGCTGCTCGCCGGGCTCTCCGAAGCGGTGCAGGGCTACGCCGCGCTGCCCCAGGTGCGCGAAGAGGTGGAGGTCATCGCGGGGCTCTTCCCGAACGATCTGCTGCTCGACGATGACTTCGTCGAGACCAAGGTCGACGAGCGGATCCGCGCGCGGGACTACGGGCTGGTCCATCTCGCCTCGCACGGTCAGCTGGGTGCGCGTGTCGAGGACAGCTTCGTGGTGACCCACGACGGTCGCATCGACCTGCAGGAGCTTTCCTCCTTCCTGACCTCGACCCGCTACCGGGAGAAGCCCGTCGAGCTGATCACCTTGTCGGCTTGCGACACGGCGGCGGGTGACGAGCGCGCGGCCCTGGGCCTCTCGGGCCTGGCCGTGCGCGCGGGTGCGCGCAGCGCGCTGGGCAGCCTGTGGCTCGTCAACGACGAGGCGGCCTCGCAGCTGATGATCGCTTTCTATCGGGAGCTGGCGAAGCCCGGCCTCTCGCGCGCCG
>JANQSB010000273.1 GCA_028284295.1 Myxococcota bacterium
CCATGCAACGCGTCGACGGAAGCGGTGAGACGCGGACGCCGACCGCCTCGGGGCGGAGCAGGAGCCAGCCCTGCCAGAGCGCGGCGTCGTCCGACCCGACCGGGAAGCCGGAATCTCCCAGGAGCACCAGCGCGGAGCCGTCGCGAAGCGAAGCCGAGGCCCGCAACGCAATCGCGCCCTGCTCGAGGGCGCGATGGATCAGGATGAGGTCGGCGAGGGGGTGCGCGATCGGAGACGTCGCACACGAAGCCGTGGTCGGGATCCCGACGTGGACCTGACGGAAGTCGGGATCGGCCACCACCGTGCGTCCGTCTCCCACGAGCCTCAGCCAACGATCGGGACCGACGCGACCGGCTTCGACGATTTCCCCTTCGTGCAGCCAGGTCGTCTCGGCCGCACCCGCGATGGCGTCGCATCGGGGGTCGAAGGTGATCTGGAGATCGCATTCCTGCGAGTCGTCGGGAAGCGCTACGAAGGCCGGCGGCAGCTGCCAGTCCCGCTCGGGCTCGACTCCGTGGGGTACCTCGATGCGAAGCCGCAGCCCCGCCCACTCGAACCCGCGCATCTCCCGTCGTCGCATCCCGCTCCCCCCAGAGCCGGGCAGGCTGGCCACCCGGAGCGATCCGATCCGTGAAGTGTCTTCGAGTCCATCGGCAACTTTCCGCTGGCCTTGACATGGAAAAGCCCTGTCGCCGCCACTTTCCGGGGGTGCTGCGGCTGCCCCGGGGCGGAATTCCCCCTCTCGAGCCCGGCTCGGGTCCGTCGCTCCAGCTCGTTGGAACTCGGGCCGAAACTGATGTACGAATGAGCGCGAAGCGATGAATCTCGAACGAATCCAGTCGCGTCCCGCAGCCGGGCCAGAGCCCACGCTGGCCCCTTCCGGGGGCCGCGCCCGTCTCCAGCTCGTCTAGCTCCGCCCCGCGCCCTCGCGCCGGGTCGGGAACCCGGACGCTCGAGGGTGAGTCATGGCGAAGCCGATCGTCACAGCCCGGATCCTGCGCCGACTGCTGAACAGCGGCGTCTACGTCCGCGCGGAGCGGCTGCTGGCCCGGATGCACCCGGCCGATCTGGGCCCCCTGTTCGCGGACCTCTCGCCCGACGAGACGCGCACGGTCATCGACCTGCTCTTCCGGCAGCGCCGTGCCGCCGAGACGCTGATGGAGCTGCCCCCCGAGCTCCTGCCGCAGGTGTTCGACGCGGTGACCGACACCCGTCTCGCCGAGATGCTCGGACGTCTCGAGATCGACGACCGACTCGAGCTGGTGGACGCCATCCCCGAGGAGCGCCTCGGCGAGGTGATCGCGAAGCTTCCGCCACACGCACGCGACGAGCTCCGGAAGGCCGAGCTCTACCCGGCGCGCAGCGCGGGGCGCGTGATGACCACGTCGTTCATCGCGCTCGACGAGAAGATGACCGCCCAGGAGGCGATCGACTCGATCCGCGCCGCCGACGAGGGTGACGGATCGATCCTGTATCTCTACGTGATCGACGAGGTGCGGCGCCTGCGGGGTGTCGTTCCGATCCGACGGCTCGTCTCCGCCCCTCCGGACTCGCGCTGCGGCGATCTCAGCGTCGAGGTCCCGGTGAGCGTACAGCCCGAAGCCGACCAGGAGGAGGTCGCCCGGGTGGTCGCACGCTACGACCTGCTGGCGGTGCCCGTGACCGACGTCGACGGAACCATGCTCGGCCTGATCACCGTGGACGACGTGATCGACGTCATCACCGAGGAGGCGACCGAGGACATCTACCACCTCGCGGGACTCTCCGAGGAAGATCGCGTGTTCACCACGGCGGGGCTCGCCATCCGGAAGCGCCTGCCCTGGATGGTCCTCAACCTGGGCGCGGTCTTCAGCCTGGCCGCGGTGGTGGGCCTCTTCCAGAGCGCCATCGAGCAGACCGTCGCCCTCGCCTTCTTCCTGCCGGTGGTCGCCGGCATGGGCGGCAACGGCGGCATCCAGAGCCTCACGGTGATCACGCGCGGTATCGCGCTGGGCGAGATCGAGTTCTCGACGGGGCTCCGGGCGATGGCCAAGGAGATCGCCGTCGGCCTGGCGATCGGGTCGGTCTGCGGTCTCCTGAGCGCCGGGGCCGCCTACCTGTGGCACGGCAGCGTGGTGCTCGGGCTCGTGCTCTTCGCGGCCATGGTCGTGACGCTGATGGTGGCAAGCCTGCTGGGTGCAGCCGTGCCGCTCGCCCTCAAGGCGATCCGACAGGACCCGGCCCTCGGAGCCGGGGTGATCGTGACCACCCTGACCGACGCCGTGGCCTTCGTCGCCTTCCTGGGGACGGCGACCCTGCTCCTCGATCGGATCTGAGGGCCGATCTCAGAGCGCGTAGCGCTCCTCGAGATGGCGGACGATGTCCGCCGATTCGAACATCTCGCAGCCCGCGTTGGGATCGACGAGGTAGGGGACCATCATCCGGCCCGACCTCGCAACGAAGGCCTCGCGACGCGGACTCCCCTTCGCGACGTTGTGGAGCCGGTACGGCAGCTCGAGGGTGCACAGGCACTCCCGGACCAGCCGGGCGAAGGGAGACGCTTCGAAGCTGTAGAGCTCGAGCGGCTCTTCGGGCTGACGCGCCCGTCGGTAGTGGGATCCGTAGCCGACCCGCGTCAGGCCGGAGAGGGCCGAGCTGAGATCCCGCGCGAACGGCACGGACAGCGCCAGCGGAATCCGGCCATCCCCGTAGTGGTCGAAGAGGTAGCGGACGATCGCGTCCGACTCGTACATCTCCGTGCCGGTATTCGGGTCGACGAGATAGGGAAACTGCTCCTTGCCACCGCGCTCGCGCAGCTCCGGACGAAAACGGGGGCCGCCCTTGGGACAGGGCAGGATGTCCGCTTCGAGGTCCAGGACGGACAGGGCCTCGCGCACCTTTCGGCAGAAAGGACAGTTCTCGAACTCGTACACGGTGAGGGGCTGCTCGGGACGCTTCCCCAGCGCGCCGACCTGCATCCCGCTCCCGCCTCGCAGGATCGTGGTCGCGAAGGACCCGGTCAGCTGGAGTGCGCGACTCACGGGAGTCCTCCGTCCATCAGGGCCGCGCGCCTTCCGGACTCGACGGAACCGGCTCGGGCGCCGGCTCGGCGCTTTCATCGCGTGCCGACCGCTGCTCTCGGCGCCATCCGTCTTCTCCCCGCACGAGCGCGACGGTGGGCCAGTAGTCGAGATCGAGACGCAGGGTGATCACCTCGACCCGACCGTCGAGGTCGCGCGTCCGCAGCCGGACGGACCCGCGGTCGGGTACCCCCGCGACGGCGGCCTCGAAGGCGTCCAGGTCGGGCGTGGCCACGCCGTTGACCGCCTCGATGCGACGGGTCGCATTGAGGCCGTAGCGATTCGCGGGCGATCCGAACCAGAAGCGGGAGTTGTAGACGCCCACCGGCGGGATCCCCCGCTGCATTGCCACCGCGCGGTGGGGCGCCTGCAGCATGGCTCCCGCCCACAGCAGGGCACGCTCGGTCCCGCGGCCCGAGAGCTCGCGGGTGGGCAGCAGCAGGTCGACGACCTCGCCGTCCCGCAGGATCGTGAGCTTCACCTGGCGCTGCTGCGCAGCGCGCTCGATCTCGTCGTAGCGGGTCACCGGCTCGCCCTCGACGGCCAGCACGATGTCGCCTCCCCGCAGCAGCTCCGCACCGGGGGCGCCCGCCGTGCGCCGCAACACCATGAGGACACGACGCCCTTCCGGGTCGTGCCGCTCGAGGACCCGGGCCTGCTCGTCCGAGAGGCCCCGGCTTCGCGCGGAGGCGATCGTCAGCGGCGCGAACTCCACCTCGAGCGAGCGCCGCGCCACGGGGCGGCCTTCGCGCAGGGGCTCGACCATCTCGATCACCCGGTCGACGGGAATCCCCGAGAAGAACGAGCTCATGCCCTTCCCGGAGCCACGCGAGTAGGAGGCCCAGATCGCCACCACCCGCCCCTTCTTGTCCGTGAGCACCCCACCCACCGTCGCCGCCGGGTCCTCGATGTCGATCAGCTCCATGTTGATGTCGCTGAAGCGAGGCGGGTGCGAGAGCGGCATCACCACCGGGCCGACCGCCGAGACACGGGTCTCGCGCGAGACGATCTGCTGCCGGGGGCTCATGCCGACCAGCCAGACCCGATCCCCCGGCCTCAGCCGCTCGCTGCGCAGCTTGGCGGTGCGGACCGGCGTGTCCCCGATCAGCTGCGGGTCGTAGCGGATCACCGCGAGGTTGTGCTCGGGATTCAGGTAGACGATCTCGCCCGGCACCTCGACGGAGCCGCCGAAGCGCACCAGCAGGTCCCCCATCGCGATCGGAACCGTCTCGCGATCCACCACCACCAGGCCCCGCTCGGCGTCCACGATCAGCCCCGCTCCCTCGAAGCGGTCGTGGTGCACGCCGTCGAGGCGGTAGGGAACGTCGCACTCGACCGCGACCAGGGAAGGCGCCACGGTCTCGAGCGGGCGGTCCCCGTTCACGGTGATGTCGGTGGTCGCCACCCGCCGGGGCTCGGGCGGCGGTGCCGCTGCAGACGCCACACAGGGCCAGCGACCACTGCCGTCGTCGCGGCGGCACAGCTTCATGGGGAACCAGCGACGACTGACCTGGAGGACGGCGACGTTGTCGGTGCGCCGATTGCCCAGGATGAAGTACCGGATGGTGGCGCGTCCGCCCTCCGGAACCGCCGCGAGCGCCTGCTCGAAGGACTCGAGGGTGTCGACCGGCTGCCCGTCGACCGCCGTGATCACCGCGCCGCGGGGAACGTCGGCGCGGGAGAACAGGTAGCCCGGGTCCGCGACGTAGACGCCTCCGACGGGAACCGAGTAGTTCCGCGCCATCTGGTAGGACAGCGTGTTCAGGACGCCACCCCCCACCTCGAGGTAGGCGTCCGGCGTGATCGCGTGCAGGTCGGCGACGGCGAGCTCGAAGCTCATCGCCTCCCCACCCCGCTCGACCTCGAGGCTGACCGTCTCCCCCACCCGGTCGTCGAGCACGGCTTCGATGGGAATGAAGGCGTTCACCCGCTTGCCCCCGATCCGGGTCAGGATGTCGCCGGGCTGCAGCTGACCGTCCGCCGGACCGCCGGGTACGATCTGGTCGACCACGATCATGCCGGTCCCCCGCGGAAAGGCCTTCCGGACGGCGCGCTCGGTCTCGGGCTGGAGCCCCAGGCGGCGCAGCTCGTCGTAGGGCCGATGCAGGAAGACGGTCTGCAGGGTTCCGCGGGTCACGGGCTTCCCCTGCTGCAGCAGCTCCAGGGCTCGCACCACGCGATCCAGCGGCAGGTAGAAGCTGGAGGCCGCGAAGCGCTTTCCCCCCGCGTTGATGGCGAGCACCTTGCCGTCGATGTCGATCACGGGAGAGCCCGACGAGCCGCCCGAGGTCGACGAGGCCGCCTGGTAGTAGAAGGTGTTGAAGTCGTTGAAGCCGGTCTTGCCGTAGACCGGCGCGTCCCGATCGAGACGCGCCAGGGTGCCGCCCAGGATCGAGAGCTTCTCCCCGGCGTCGTTGCCGATCACGCGCACCTCCACCCCCACCCGGGCGCGCTCGGGTGCGAGCTCGAGGGCCCGCAGGTCCATGAAGCGTACATCCTCCGGGTCGAAGCGGTAGAAGCCGAAGTCGTGAACCGGGTCGCGGTAGAGCGCGTGGAGCTCGATCTCCTCGTTGTCGAGGAGAACGCCTTCGCTGACCACGGGTCCGGGCATCACCACGTGGCGATTCGTGAGCAGCAGGCCGCGCTCGGCGTCGACCACGAAGCCGGTGGCGGTCTGATAGCCGGCCACCACGTCGTCGAAGGAACGCGGGGCGCTGACGCGCATGACCAGCACCGACGGCACGACCCGGTCGAGGGTCTCCTGCCAGCCGTTCTGGGGGCTGACGTGGGCTCCGGAGAGGGTGGCGCTCTGGGTCGCTGCCGCGAGGAGCAGCGTGCCGAACAGGCTCATCCGGCCTCCGCGCCAGAGACGCCGCCGCGGCCGTCACGCTGGAGCACCCGTTCGAGATAGGTCTGCACGTACTTGCCCAGGATGTCGACCTCGAGGTTGACACGGCGGCCCGCCGTGGCGTCCCCCAGATTCGTGTGCGCCAGGGTGTGCGGAATCAGGACCACGTCGAAGCCCCCTTCCGCCGCGGTCACCACCGTGAGCGAGACGCCGTCGATGGTCACCGAGCCCTTGTCGACCAGCATGCGCGCGAGCTCGGGCGCGCAGTCGATGGTCAGGCGGACGTCGTCCCCGTCGCGCTCGAGCGCCCGGACGGTGCCGACTCCATCGACGTGGCCCTGGACGATGTGGCCATCGAGCCGTCCCCCGGCCTGCATGGCCCGCTCCACGTTCACCCGCGACCCCGCGACCAGGTCGGCTGCGGCGCTCTTCTCGAGGGTCTCCCGCACCGCGTCGAAATCCAGAAGCTCGCCGTCGATCGCCGTCACGGTCAGGCAGATGCCGTTGATCGCGATGCTGTCGCCCAGGGAGACGCCCTCGCTCGCCGCCCCGCAGCGGATCCGCAGCTTCAGAACCTCCGCCACGGGCTCGGCCGAGACGACCTCTCCCACCTGCTCGATGATCCCGGTGAACACCTCAGCCCCCGAAGCGCCGATCGATCTCGCCGAGCATCCGCGACCGCACCGTCTCGTAGTCGGCCGGTAGCTCGATGGGCGGGTTGGGGCTCTCCGGAACGATGTCCTCGAGCTGCATGCGGTGATAGTCGACCTTGAAGTCGACGAACTTCAGGCCGTGGGCCGTCGAGATCACCACCACGCGGTCGTCGCCCTGGATCAGACCGCGGGCCACCAGCTTCTTGAGCGCCGCCAGGGCCACGCCGGTGTGGGGACAGTTGAACAGACCGGTGCGATCCGCCTCCGCGCAGGCCTCCACCAGCTCGGCCTCGGTGGCCTGCTCGACCACGCCGTCGTAGCGGCGCAGGGCCGCGATCGCCTTCTCGATCGAGACCGGGTTCCCGATCTGGATCGCCGAGGCCAGGGTCTTGCGGGCGGCGACCGGCTCGTACACCTCGAAGTCCTTCTGGTAGGCGAGATAGAGCGGGTTGGCGGCCTCGGCCTGTGCGACGCAGATGCGCGGTCGACGCGAGATCAGCCCCAGCTCGAGCAGCATGTCGAGGCCCTTGCCCAGGGCCGAGACGTTGCCGAGGTTGCCGCCGGGGATGATCAGCCAGTCCGGAACCTCCCAGTCGAACTGCCTCACGATCTCCAGCGCCACCGTCTTCTGGCCCTCGACGCGCAGGCTGTTCATGGAGTTGGCCAGGTAGACGCCGTCGTTCTGGGAGACCTGCTTGACGATCTCCATACAGCCGTCGAAGTCCGTGTCGAGAGCGAACACGATCGCCCCGTTCGCGACGGGCTGGATGAGCTGGGCGATCGAGATCTTGCCCCGGGGCAGGAACACGATGGCCGGGACTCCCGCCGCCGCCGCGTAGGCGGAGAGGGCCGCCGAGGTGTCTCCCGTGGAGGCGCACGCGACGGCGGGGATCGGGCGGCCCTTCGCCCGCATCTCCTTCACCATCGAGACGAGCACCGTCATCCCGAGATCCTTGAAGGAGCCCGTGTGCGAGTTGCCGCAGAGCTTCAGCCACAGGTCCTCGAGGCCGAGCTGTCGTCCGTAGCGTTCGGCCCAGAAGAGGTTGGTGTGCCCTTCGTACATGCTGACCACGTTGTCGTTGTCGAGCTCGGGCAGCACCCACTCCTTGAATCCCCACACGCCCGAGCCGTAGGGCCAGTCGTCGCCGTGGGGTCGCTTCTCGAAGAGCGTCTTCCACTCTTCGGCCGGGGTCTTCTTGAGCTCGTCGAGGTCGTGGGCCACCTGCAGCAGTCCGCCGCTCTGGTCCGTGTAGACGATCTCGTCGAGCGGGTAGCGTTCGCTCGGGTTCCGGATGCTCTCGAACCAGGCGCGATAGTGGGGCTTCTCGCTCACAGCTCGTCCTCGATCCGGATCAGGCGGGTGGGCGCGGTCACGTCGGGCAACCCGTCCACGGTCTCCAGAGCGCGGCGCACGGCCGATTCCTGTGCGGGATGCGTGAAGACCAGCACGGGCACCGACTCGCCGGCCTCCCCCCGTCCCGGCTGCAGCACGGACTGGATGCCGACCCCCTCCTCCCCCAGCGCGCCGGTGATGTGCGAGAGCACGCCCGGTCGGTCGACGGCGGTGAAGCGCAGATAACAGCGGGTCGTCAGCTCCCCCAGCGGAGCCAGCGGATTGTCCTTGAGCTCGCCGTGGGGATAGGAGAGCGGCGAGACCCGCTGTGCCGCGTCGCGCCGGATCTCCCGGGCGATCTCCATCAGGTCGCCGACCACCGCGCTGGCCGTGGGGAGCTCGCCCGCTCCGGCCCCGTAGTACAGGGTCGGCCCGACCGCGTCACCGCGGATCGCCACCGCGTTCATCGCCCCGTCGACGTTGGCGAGCATGCTGGTGCTCGGAATCAGGGTCGGATGGACGCGCGCCTCGATGGGCCGCCCCTCCCCCTTCGACTTGGCGATCGCCAGCAGCTTGATGCGGTAGCCGAAGTCGGCGGCCGCCTGGAAGTCCAGGGGCTCGAGCCCACGGATCCCCTCGGTGGGAATCCGCTTGAAGTCGATGCGGACGCCGAAGGACATGGCGGCCAGCAGGGCCAGCTTGTGGGCCGCGTCCACGCCCTCGACGTCGAAGGTCGGGTCGGCTTCCGCGTAGCCCAGCTCCTGGGCACGCTTCAGGACCACCTCGAAGTCCTCTCCGCTCTCCTCCATCTGCGTGAGGACGTAGTTGGTCGTGCCGTTCAGGATGCCCTCGACGGCCTGGATGTGATTGGCGGAGAGGCCCTCCCGCAGTGCACGCAGGACGGGGATTCCGCCACCCACCGCGGCCTCGAAGGCGACGTCGACACCCCGGGCTTCGGCAGCGGAGAAGATCTCGTTGCCGTGCAGCGCCAGCAGGGCCTTGTTGGCGGTCACGACGTGCTTGCCGGCCTCGATCGACTGCAGGGTGAAGCGACGGGCCACGTCGTAGCCCCCGATCAGCTCGATCACGATGCGGACCTCGGGGTCGGCGATCAGGCCCTCGGCGTCGTCGTCGAAGCGGATGCCGTCCAGGTCGACGCCGCGGTCGGTCTCGGTGTCGAGATCGGCGATGCGGACGAGGCGCAGCGGAAAGCCGAGTCGCTCCTCGATGATGGCTGCATTCCGGAGAAGGACCTTCGCGACTCCGGTCCCGATGGTTCCGAAGCCCAGCAGGCCGACTCCCACGCCTTCTGCACTCGACATCGCTACTGCTCCGACTCCTGTTCCGCTTCCCCGCCCTCCCCGCCCGCGTCACGCAGGAAGCGACGGATGCCGCGAACGGCCTGGCGGATGCGATGCTTGTTCTCGACCAGGGCGAAGCGGACATGGCCCTCGCCGGCCTCTCCGAAGCCGGCCCCCGCCGAGACCGCGACCTTGGCCTCGCGCAGGAGCAGCTTCGAGAACTCGAGCGAGCCCATGCTGCGGAAGGGCTCGGGAATCGGCGCCCACACGAACATGGTCGCGAGGGGCTTCTCGATCTTCCAGGCGCCCGGACCCGGCTGTCCGAGACCGTCGACCAGCGCGTCGCGTCGCTCGCGGTAGATCTCCACGTTCTCGGTCACGCAGTCCTGGGGACCGCGCAAGGCCGCGATCGCTCCGATCTGGATCGCCTGGGGCATGCCGTAGTCCAGGTAGCTCTTGATGCGAGCCAGAGCGTGGACCATCTCCTTGTTGCCGCTCGCGAATCCCACGCGCCAGCCCGCCAGGGAGTGGCTCTTCGAGAGCGAGACGAACTCGATCGCGATGTCCTTGGCGCCCGGGACCTCGAGGATGCTGGGCGGCTGGTAGCCGTCGAAGCAGATCTCCGCGTACGCGAAGTCGTGCAGCACCATCAGGTCGTGGGCCTTCGCGAAGGCGATCACCCGCTCGAAGAAGGCCCGGTCGACGACCTGGGTGGTGGGGTTCGCCGGGAAGGAGAGGATCAGCATCTTCGGCTTCGGCCAGGTCCGGCTCACCGCCTGCTCGAGGCTCTCGATGAAGTCGGTGTCTGCGGTCAGCGGCACGTGGCGCAGGTCACCGCCCGCGATGATCACCGAGTACTGGTGGATCGGATAGGCGGGATCCGGGCACAGCACGACGTCGCCCGGGCCGATCGTCATGAGCACGAAGTGGGAGAGGCCCTCCTTCGCACCGATGACCGCGATCGCCTCGCTCTCGGGGTCGAGCGAAACCCCGTGTCGGCGCTGATACCACTCGGTGATCCCGCGCCGCAGGTTGGGGATGCCCCGGGACTCCGAGTAGCGGTGGTTGCGCGGATTGCCGGCCGCTTCGCAGATCTTCTCGACCACGTGCGGCGGCGTCGGCAGGTCGGGGTTGCCCATCCCGAGGTCCACGATGTCCTCTCCCGCGCGCCGCGCGGCCCGCATCAGCGCGATGACCTCACCCAGGCTGTACGGCGGGAGCCGGTTCAGCTTGTTGAAGTCGTGTCGGAAGTCGTGCTGGAATCCGTCGCCCATGCCGCCGCCAAGCCCTTCGGGGGCAAACCCCAAAACCCCAATATTACTGGAGAAATCACCGATCAGCCCGTTCTGGATCGGCATTCCAGCGGCGGAACAGGAGATAGAAGGGAAGCCCCGCCAGCAGCATGCCGACGCCGATGGCGCATTCGAGCGGACGCCCGGCCAGCATGGCGCCGGCGATCCCCAGGTTCGCCAGCAGGTAGAGGCCGGGGACCAGGGGATAGCCCCACGCCCGGTAGGGACGGGGTCGCTGCGGCTGCCGCCGGCGCAGGATGTACAAGGCGACGACGTCCGCGCTGGTGGCCAGCACGACCGCGAAGGTCGTGAAGTCGAGGGCGCTCGGGAAGCTGCGCA
The DNA here is from genome assembly GCA_028284295.1 of Myxococcota bacterium. Lineage (GTDB taxonomy): Bacteria > Myxococcota_A > UBA9160 > UBA9160 > UBA4427 > JAJDAN01. The sequence goes on from JANQSB010000273.1 coordinate 10,826, forward strand.
GGACGGCCAGCAGGCCGACGGCCACGATGGCCTGCAGCACGATGGCTCCCGTCGGCGTGCGGTAGTCGACGTGGACCTGCGAGGCCCCCCGGAAGAAGAGCCCGTCGAGCGACATCGCGTACGCGATCCGCGGCCCCACGAGCACGGTCGCGTTCAGGGTCCCCAGTACGGACACGAGCACGAAGATCGCGATCAGGCTGCCTCCGAGGTCTCCGAAGAGCGCCCTTGCCGCCGCCTCTCCCGCGTCGCCCGTGCCCGTGAGCTGCTCCAGCGGCAGGGCGAAGAGATACACGCCGTTCATCAGGAGGTAGAGGAGCGTGCAGAGCGCCAGCCCCAGGAAGAGCGAGCGCGGCAGGTTCCGCGAAGGATCTCGGACCTCGCTGCCGACGTAGACCGCCGCATTCCAGCCGAGGAAGGTGAACAGGATCGGCGACATCGCGAGCCCGAAGGCCGACAGCGAGAAGCCGAAGTCGTCCCGCGCCGCCGCCGGGGAGAGCCTCTCGATCTCGCCGGAGCCGAGCAGCGGTCCGACCACCGCGAAGCCCAGGAGGGCCAGGATCTTGATGATCGAGGTCAGGTTGTTGGCGCGCGCCCCCCATCGAGCGCCCACGTAGTTGAGCGCCGAGGTCGCGACCGTCACCCCGATCGCGATCGCCAGGGTGCCCCCCTCCCCCAACCCCAGAGGCGCCGCCAGTCCCTCAGCGAAGGCGGCGGCGAGGGCGGCGATCGTCCCCGTGTAGATGGCGAAGAAGGTCAGCCAACCCACCAGGAAGCCCGCCACCGGGTGCATCGCCTCCCGCAGGTACACGTAGTCGCCACCGGCGCGCGGGAACATGGTGGCGAGCTCGGCGTTCGCCAGCGCCCCCGCGACGGACAGCAGGGCGCCCACCATCCAGGCCGCGAAGATCCAGCCGGGATGCGGCAGCAGCTCCGCCACCCGCCCGGGCGTGAAGAAGATGCCGGCACCGACCACCGAGGCCACCAGCAGGAAGGTGGCGTCCGCGAGCGTGAGCTCGCGACCCAGTCGATCGAGCGGGTGGCTGTCCCCCGCCCCGTCCTGCATGGCACCCCCCCGGAACGTGACGCGCCGCAAGCTAGCAGGCCGACCCAGGATGGGTCGGCTCGCGCCGCGAAGCGAACCTGAAGGGTTCGCCGGCGAGCAGGCCGCCCGGGCGAGAGGGTCAACCCGAACCACCCCGACGCTATCCTGGCGTGTGGAGGAGCCCGATGGCCGACGACGCGCGCCCGACCCCCGGACCCGAGACCGCCGCCACCCGGTTGCTCCAGACCGCGGCAGACGCCGGCGTGAACGTCTGCTTCGCCAACCCCGGTACCACCGAGATGCCGTTGGTGGCGGCCCTGGACCGCGTCCCGGAGGTTCGTGCGGTGCTCGGCCTGTTCGAAGGCGTGTGCACGGGCGCGGCGGACGGCTACGCGCGCATGACGGGCCGCCCCGCCCTGACCCTCCTGCACCTGGGCCCGGGCTTCGCCAACGGCATCGCGAACCTCCACAACGCCCGCCGCGCGCGCAGCGCCGTCGTCAACCTGATCGGCGACCAGGCCAGCTGGCACCTGGCGGCCGACGCGCCACTCACCTCCGACATCGAGTCCCTGGCCCGACCCGTCTCGGCCTGGGTGAAGACCGCCAAGTCCGCCCGCGACCTGCCGGCCGACCTGGCGGACGCCATCCGGACGGCGACGGGGCCGCCCGGCCGGGTCGCCAGCTACGTCGTGCCGGCGGACTTCCAGGCGGAGCCCTGCGACGAGACCGCGCGCGTCTCGCTGGCACCGCCCCCGGCGGTCGACGAGAAGCGGGTCCGGGAGGTTGCCGAACGCCTGAAGCAGGCGGGCGAGAGCGGCGTGCTGCTGCTGGGCAGCGCCGGGCTCAGCGCGCGGGCCCAGCGGGCGGTGGCCCGCATCGCGGCAGCGACCGGCACCCGACTGCGTGCCGAGACCTTTCCGGCCGTGTGGGAGCGCGGC